>JAEWYV010000254.1 GCA_023458615.1 Bacillota bacterium | reverse complement strand
AGTACGGTTGCACGCGTTCCCATTCAGCATCCGTGAGTTCATAACGTCGAATTACAGTTCCCATTTCTTGTACCTCTGCATATATATTCGACGTTTCTCTCAAATATCCTTTTGGAAACACACTCTAGTAAAGACTACCTAAATTATTGTTTAAATGTTTGTTCAAAATCATTCTGTATTCTATTCCAATTGGCCCATATCTCTCTCTCGTTCTTATAGTCTAATTCACTCACCGTCCTTTTTCTGCAGGATATTACTGAATTGTTTTGAGATACTGAGTATATGCGTCTAAATGCATTCTCAATCGTGATTCTTTGCATCCAATAAGTAAGCAGAAAAATATTTTCTTTTACATATTTCTCGTCGACTCCATCTGCCATTTGAGTAAATAGAAAATGGTAAGGCGAAATCGGAAAGAATGCATTGCCATTTTTCCTGCCCCACCCGCCTTTAAAATCATATTTCCCTTCATCGTAGAAATTTGCAAATACAACCGGATCATCACTTGTATTTAATCTTACACCAGGAGGTACGGAAACAACATGCCAATCGTGTTCTAGCAAACATGAGTATGTTCGATCTAGTAGTGTATAGTTTTGAAAGTGCCACATGTTTCTTGTGAAACCAGTGGTAAACTCCATTTTAACCATATCGTTTTCTTCGGATGGTTCCCCAATACTAATTTCAAATGGGAACCACTTCGAGAACTTATTATATTCATTTGTCGAAGCTGGTTTCGTAAGATAGTTTGCTGAGCCTATTGTCAATTCTGACAAGTCTTTTTTGATTGTTTTATGGACTATGTCTTCAAAAAGTAATTTGCTCCTAAAATATGCAGCTGGAGTGCGTACATACTGGGCTGCAACGAAACGAATAAGTCTAGATACATCCAGTTTGCTTAGTTTTTCGTTGTTGCTGATTTTCTCAAATGTTATCTGCGCGGGATTTTCAATTTCATAATCATACCAATGTTCAACTTCGTCTGTTTCATTATTTTGAATAAATCCAGTATATAAGTCACGTTGCCAAGCTGTTGAATCTTTTAGTGATACAAGTTGCCAACAAGGAACATTATCATGTGAAACTAAAAGTTTGTATTCCCAAACTTTTTGTTCTTGATTTGCCCACTGTCTTAAATAAAATTGTGGTATGTAATGATTATTTCTTGCGAATTGACTCAAGTAAATGCACCTCGTTTATAACGGGCGCACCTCACGGTGCGCCCTTATCATACCCTACTTATTCATACAGCGGAAACCGCTTGCAAATCGCAATCGCTTCCTCTTTGACCGACGGCACTGCCGCCTCGCCTTCTTTGATAATCCTTGCAATCATATTGCCGATCTGTCGCATCTCCGGCTCCTTCATCCCGCGCGTGGTGGAGGCGGGCGTGCCAAGCCTGAGTCCGCTCGTCTCTAGCTTATTGCGCGTGTCAAACGGAATCGCGTTTTTATTTGCCGTGATATTCGCGGAATCCAACAGCACCTGCACCTTCAACCCCGTGGTATCCATATCCCGCAAATCGACGAGCATCAGGTGGTTATCCGTGCCGCCGGAGAGAATCTTTAACCCGTTGTCCTGCAAGGTTTTGCAAAGCTCCGCTGCGTTGAGCACGATCTGGTGCTGATACGTCTTAAACTCCGGCTGCATCGCCTCCAAAAAGCAGATGGCCTTGGCGGCGATGACGTGCATCAGCGGGCCGCCCTGCATACCGGGGAACACCGCCTTGTCGATCTTTGCCGCGATCTCCTCCTTGCAGAGGATCAGGCCGCCGCGCGCGCCGCGCAGGGTCTTATGCGTCGTGGTCGTTGCCACATCGGCATAGGGAAACGGATTGGGATGTTCTCCCGCGGCAATCAAGCCCGCGATATGCGCCATATCCACCATGAAATACGCGCCAACGTCCTTAGCCACCTTGCCAAACCGCTCAAAATCGATCACTCTGGAATACGCGCTCGCCCCCGCAACGATCAGCTTCGGGCTATGCTCGTGCGCCAACCGCTCCATCTCGTCGTAGTCGATATATCCTGTGTCCTCGCGCACACCGTATTGCACGAAGTGATAGAGCTTGCCGCTCTCGTTTACCTTGTGCCCGTGGGTCAGGTGTCCGCCGTGGTTGAGGTTCATCGCAAGGATGGTGTCCCCCGGCTCCAACAGCGCCTGATAGGCGGCGAGGTTCGCCTGCGCGCCCGCGTGTGGCTGCACATTGGCATGTTCCGCGCCGAAGAGCTTCTTTGCTCGCTCAATGGCGATGGTTTCGACCATATCTACGTATTCGCAACCGCCGTAGTATCGCTTGCCGGGATACCCTTCGGCATACTTGTTGGTCAGCGGGCTGCCCATTGCGGCGAGCACCGCGCGGGAAACAAAGTTTTCCGAGGCAATCAGTTCAATGTGGTCTCTCTGGCGTCCGACCTCTAACGTGATCGCCTGCCAGATCTCCGGGTCCGTTTTTGCAACGAAATCATGGGACTCTAACCAATTCATTTCACTCGTATTCCTGTTCGTTTTTATTTCCGCACTACAACCTCTGCCTAAGATGGCCGGTCTTGCGCCGATTGCGATGTTTCGATTATCCGCAGGAAACCTCTTCCCCGTCGTCGAGAATCCGCGTCATGCGCGGTTGAAAGCTATGCTTGTCCTTGGTGCGCTTTTCCACAAGCCGCAGAATCAAGTATCCAATTCCGCAGGTGGAGATGCCAAGCACAAGGCCAACCCAGTCCGCTATCATGCTACCGAAAAATACACCGGCAATGAGCAGGACAAGCGGAACGGCATAGGCAAGCAAACTCGCCTGTACCACGCGCTTTGGCGAGAGGTCGACATCTACGCGGTCGCCAACCTTGGCGCCGAGGGTGTTGGGTAGCGAGATTTCCATCTCGGTCTCCCCAACGGTGAGGCAAGCGCCGCAGTGCGCGCAGGCGGAGCCGCGCAGAAAGTGAATCTGTGCGATGCCGCCGTTGATCGCGGTCACGAGGCCGATATGCGAACCCGTGGTTTCCAAAGCGTTACTCCTCTACCTTTGTACAGGCGATGTTGAGCTCACGGAGCTGTTTGTCGTCTACAAAGTCCGGCGCGCCGGTCATCGGGCAGGAAGCATTCTGTACCTTCGGGAAGGCGATGACATCGCGAATGCTCGAAGAACCCGTGATGAGCATAGCGAGGCGATCGAGGCCATAGGCCATTCCGCCGTGCGGCGGCGGGCCAAAGCGGAAGGCATCCATGAGGAAGCCGAAGCGGTACTCCGCCTGCTCATCCGTAAAGCCGAGCGCGCGGAACATCTTCTTCTGTAGCTCCTGCGAATGGATACGAATCGAGCCGCCACCGATCTCTACGCCGTTGAGCACGATGTCGTAGGCCTTTGCGCGGACGTTGCCTGGGTCTGTGTCCAGATTCGCCAAATCTTCGTCCATGGGGCTTGTGAAGGGGTGATGCATTGCGCTGTAGCGTTGCTCCTCCTCGTCCCACTCCAGCAGCGGGAATTCGGTAACCCAAAGCAGGTTAAACTGATTCTCCGGAATCAGATTGAGCTTCTCCGCGAGCTTGAGACGCAGCGCGCCAAGCGAGGCAAACACGGTCTTGTTGAGATCGGCAACGATGAACAGCACGTCGCCCTGCTCAAAATTCGCGGCCTTACGAACGGCGGCAATCTCGTCTTCGGTGAGGAACTTGAGCACCGGCGAGGCAAGCCCGTCCGCCTTGTCATTCATCCAGATGAGTCCCTTGGCGCGATAGGTCTTCACAAACTCGCCCATCGCGTCCAGCTCCTTGCGGGAGAAGTCTGCGCTGGCGCCCTTTGCATTGATCGCGCGGATGCTACCGCCCGCGGCGATTGCGTTCTGAAAGACGCTGAATTCGCTGGTCTTGAAGATATCGGTCAGATCGACCAACTCCAGCCCAAAGCGCGTATCCGGCTTATCCGAACCATAGCGCGCCATCGCATCGGCATATTTGAGACGCGGTAACGGTAACTGGATATCCACATCGAGCGTATCTTTGAAGAGCCGCTTGAGGAAACCTTCGTTGACGCTCTGCACGTCAACTTCTTCCACAAATGACATCTCAATATCGATCTGTGTGAAGTCCGGCTGGCGATCGGCGCGGAGATCCTCATCGCGGAAGCAACGCGCAATCTGAAAATAGCGGTCATAGCCCGCAAGCATGAGCAACTGTTTAAAGAGCTGCGGACTCTGCGGCAAAGCGAAAAATTTGCCGGGATGTACGCGGCTCGGCACGAGATAGTCTCGCGCGCCTTCCGGCGTGCTCTTGGTGAGAATCGGGGTTTCGATTTCGAGGAAGTTCTGAGAGTCGAAGTATTCCCGTGCAACAAATGCGATCTTATGGCGCATGACGAGATTCTTCTGCATCGCGGGGCGACGCAGGTCGAGATAGCGATACTTTAAGCGAAGCAGCTCATTTGCTTTGCAGTCGTCGGTAATCTCAAACGGCGTTGTCTCGCTTTTGCTCAGAATCTTAAATTCGCTGACCAAAACCTCCAGTTCGCCGGTTGCCATGTTTTTGTTGACCATGTCGCCGGTGCGCAGAACGA
>JAEWYV010000253.1 GCA_023458615.1 Bacillota bacterium | reverse complement strand
GTCCAGATCACCGCGCAGATACCGCGCGAGCAAAACAGCCTGTATGTGCGGCGCGAGCCCCCAGGGGATCTTCTCGTTGAGATACGGGTGGAGGATGACCTCCTGCTTTTTACTTTGCCAGGCGTTGATCACCGCCTTTCTGCCGGAATCGTTGAGATAGACCGCACCGTTTTCTTTGCGGTCAAAATCCTTGGCCGAAATCGCACGCGTGTTGATCATTGTTAACGCAAGCCGGTCGCACAATAGCCCGCGAAACTCCTCCATCAAATCGAGCGCGAGTGAAATCCTACCCGGACGGTCACGATGAAGAAACCCGACATATGGATCAAGCCCCGCCTGCTGGAGCGCAGATGCGCAGGTATTGGAAAGCAGCGCATACAGGAATGATAGCATGGCATTGACGCGATCCGTCGGCGGCCTGCGGTTACGGTTTTCGAAACAGAAACTCTCGTCTTCGCTGAGAATCATCTGGTTGAAATGTGAAAAATACCGTTCGGAGGCGGAACCCTCCAACCCACGCAGAATCTCCAGATCTTCGCATACCGCGATGGACCTCATCTGCTCGGCGAGCATGCGGCAGGATTCTTTGATGGAGTCAACATCGACCCTTTGCGGGTGATCCCGTGTGACCCGCTCAAGAATCCAGCGGCTGTTGTAAACCTTGGCCAGGATGAACGAACGTGCGATTTTTGCGCTCGCGGCGGAATCATCGGAAAGACGATATTGCAACTTTCGTAGTAGCACATTTCCGTTTTCGTTTGCGCTTGCAGCTGCGAGAAATCGTCCGTTTGCCGAGTAATAGCTCAGCCGTATACCTCGCTCCGCGCACGCGCCCATCAGCGCAGGGCTTGTGCCTTTATAACCGAAATAGGCGATGCTCTCGAGAGTGTGTAGCGGCAGCCGCAATTTCTCCTCATCGCCAAGTAGCACGACGACATTTTCACCGTCGAGTGCGAGGTACGTTTCTGGGGTGGTGACATAGAGTGTGTTGAGCAGCTTTCTCATGTCGCTGTGTCCTCCGATTCACGTACAATATCCGAAAGATAGGCGGAAGCTGAGCGCGTTTTCTCCAGCTCCGGCAGGCAAATTTCGCGCAAAGAGCAGCTCTTACAGCCGGGGCGCTTCTTAACACTCGGGGTATAACCACGCGCATAGAGACGATGCATTTCCTCAAACATCGTTACTACACGCGTGCGAAGATCTGGAGTGAACGAAACCTTCGTCCGCCGCCGCACCTCGGCATAATAAAGATATCCCTCTGGGATCTCGCAGCAGAGCATACCTTCCAGACACATCGCTTGCGCGCAGAGCTGCAACTCATCCGCCTCTTTTGCGTCGCCGTCGCCGTGTTTATACTCCACTGGGACGGGGAGCCACCTGCCCTCCCGTCCCGTGATGGAAACTCCGGATTCACTGCGAGTAAACTCAACTACATCGCAAAACCCGCGGATGCCAAGCTGCGATGAACAGATAGGCATACCATGCGAGAAAATGCGATCTTTGCGCTTCTCATCCGCCATTGGGTCGTGTACTCGCTTATGCAACACCTCGCCCTCTGCGGTCAGGCGGTTTTCGCCCCATTGCTGCTCTATGTGGATGAGCGCCCACTGCCGCGGGCAAAAACAGTAGTGCTGTATGCCCGATATGGCGAGGAAATCCTCCTCGCGATACTCCGCTACCCCATAATCGTGCAGGCAACGCCTTGCGGAATCGCGCCTTCGTCTATGCTGACATTGTAGTCGCTGTAGCTGCGTGGGGCTATGACGCCTTCTTTGCGCGAAACCTTGACCGCGTCAAAGAGCTTATAGGCAGGAGCGTTGCCGAGCTCAGAATCGTGTTTGAAGACGATCAGGCTGCGGCAGGCCATGTTTCCACGTGCGGCAGAGCGATCCAACTCAAACATGTTGAGAATCGCTTGCCAGAGTAGCTGAAGATCATCTTCCGAAAAACCTGTCACCTTGCGCGCGAGGTTTGCGGAGACATATCCTTCCGCACGATAGAGGCCGTAGGGAACGATATGCTTTCTGCCCATTTCGGTCTTCTTGGTCTCTGCGTCCTTCTCGGTAGTAATTGCGACGCGGGTGATGGTGACCTCCTGCGAGACAATTGGGTCGATGCTGCGCGCAAAGCCGATTTGCACAGGACCACGCACCTGCCCGCAGTTGAGGGCTGCTTTGACGAAAGTTGTCATCACCGCGCCAAAGGTGCGAATGTCAAAGAAATTGCCGCACATGAACGCGCGTACTTTTTCATCGATCGCGTCTTTCTCCGGCTTTTTCATCTTGGAGAGTTTCGCTTCATCCGTTTCCGTAAAAACATATGCGCTTTGATCACTCGTGTTCAGCGGTGTACCTTCCTTGATATAAATCTTATATCCAGCTGCATCCTCTTTCGTCGTCTCAACATAATTTCTGATTTTACGCTTGAGGCAAACATCGGTGACGATGCCGTGACCCGTTTCCGCGTCGATGCGGGGCATATTGCCCGCGTCCGGGTCGCCGTTCGGGTTGCCGTTGACCACGTCAAAAAGAATGACAAATTCGTAACGGTTTTTAATTGCCTTTTCAGAGATCGCTTGGCTCATATACTTAATTCTCCTTTTCCAAATCTGTTTTTTTCGTGTAACGCGCTTGCTTTTGATGATAGTATCCCAGAATGAAAAGCCCTTGCTCCTCAAGCGTCAGGCGGGCGGGGTAAGGGTCGTCCTCTGCCTCTAACTTGGTCAGCAACTCCCCGATTTGCCATTCATACCGCCTACCCCAATTTTCGTCTTTGGAGAGATGGTGGCGGTTGAGTTTGAGCAGCGTTGGAAACGCCAGCTTGGGGGTTGCGCTTGCAGAGTCAAAATAGCGATCCGTAATTGTTGCGTTTTTTAAGCCGAGCGCGCTTTCCTGCGCCTGCTCAAGCAGGGAGAAGAGCCGACCGAGCACATAGGGCTTAAGCTCGCTTTGTTCGTTGAGTGCCACGTGTAAAACCTCCTCATATTCGGGATGTTTGGGGACAATGTTTTGAATCAGGTAAGCCTTAATGGTTGCCGCGCGCGCACGATTGACCTTGCGATCCGCGCGGATGCGGATGAGAATGCTGGAGTAGAGCATTTCGGGATATGGTGCGCCGCCGAGGATAGCGCGCATAACCGCGCCGGAGAGCAGCGGGGAAGCGGCGTCGTCCTTTGAACCGGGCGGGGTGGTTTCTTTCAGCAACCAATAGAGGGAAAGATAGGGCCACTCGTTTGGCGCCATGTCGATCTCTAGCCGCTTGTAGTGCTTCACCAGATTGTCTGCTATCTGGCCGAAGCTATCCCGAAGGAAGAAGCGAACGCTCACGCGGGCGGCATTTGGCGAAAGACAGAGAACATAAAACGGGGTTTCCGGCTTGAAATCCGGCAGGTCTGCCATCTGACCGTTCACGATGTAGCGCAGCGTTTGTGAAACATCTTTTTCGGTCTTTGCACGCGGGTTTGTCAGGTCATTGAACGCGTTTTGATACTGCTCCTCGCCCGTCTCCGCCCAACACACGACCGTGTCGCCGTCGAGAGACATGCGATGATCAAAGTCTGCAATGAGATAATTCAGCGCGGAGGTGTAGGCAAAGGCTGCGTATTCAGAAACGGGGGCATTGAGATTTTGCTCTAGCCCGTAGGATTCAAAAGCGCTGCCATTTGCGCTAACCAATGATGTTCCTGCGGCTTGTCCGCCTTGAATGCCTTTCACCTTTGGGTGAACACGTTCGATCGGCTGATTCAACAAACCGGTTACGAGGCACTGGGAACGAAATGTGTTTTCGTTTTCCATGCGATGCTTTTCCCAGGATGCGCGAATCTCAGAATCTTCGAAGGCATAGGTGGTTTCTAGCCCGCCAAAGACGATATTGCCTCCAGCAAGTAATCCTTCCAAGTGTGGAATAATATTCGGATTGTTCGCAGCATCCGAAGGTTGCCATGTTCGAAAAAAGGAGCAGATTGCCCGCGCTGTTATATTAGGAACAGAATCAAGGATTTTTATGTGCAGCTCTTTTGCGCTTTCGAAGCAACGCATCGCGCGCTCTGCATCGCCTTTGGTATCCAATCCAAGCAGATAGATTGCATTGTCCCAAAGAAAGTTTGGTAAAACGCCAGATGAACGAACGACCGCTTCTGGCAAGTCAAGCGACTGCGGGCGTTCAACCTGCTTGCCACTCCGTTCAACGGATTTTGTAAGCCGCACCAGTCCTATCAGATTGCCCTTGGAATCAAGCTGCAACGCATAGGATACATTCGCTTTTGAATAATACCTTGGCGCAATCCTTTCATCTTCTCGCAGGGTCTCATAATAGCGGGTGAGCGCTTGTAATATCACGACACCACCCCGCAGTCTTTCAAATTCAGCATCCCGTCGGTCAGCACCGCGCGAAAGAAGGTTGGCCGGATATCCTGCGGATTGCTGTAATCCATGTCATACAGCATATAGCCCAAATCGCGTTTACCGCGCAGCTCATCCGGCGGTTTCGGCAGGGTATCTTCGAAGAGTTTGATGTTTGCCGGAAACTCACGGCAACCGAAATAGGGCTGCATGAAGTTTTTTCCATTTTTCAAACGTTCACTCGTCATCGCGAATAATTTCTCTGGTGTGTCGGCGGCGCTCGCTTTTACCGTCATCTCAAAATGTGCGGAGATAATGTAGCGAACATCCGTGAGCACGAGCGAGGCGCGTTGCTGAATCGCCTCCGAGGTGCTGATGTAGAGCGGTGCGTCTTTGCCGTTCATCACCTCGCGGACATTGCTTGCGGAGATTTTTTGGCTGACTTCGTTTCGGCGGATGTTGGTGAATCGAATGGGGTTGCAGACAAAGACGGTGTCGATCACCCACTTAAGACCAGGGTGCCAATAGACAGCCTCAATCAGCCCTCTCGCCGCACTCGGCGTGATGACGTCATAACTCACGCGCTCGGTCTTCATTTCTGGGCGGGAAAAGAGCGCGTACTTTCCCCAAACCTCTAGCTGGATTCCATAAGCCAAAATCATCCCTCCTTCATTCTATTGCGGACTTGGTCTGCTTTTATTAACATATATTGCACTCATTTACAAAGAGGCAAAGAGAAAAATTATGTCGTAGAACCGACGAAATCGGATCGATCAAGAGCGGCTTTTGCCGCTCCTCTTGCTTAACACACTATTCCAATTCCACCCTGCGGGATATGCAGGCCGGTTTCTTCGGTATAGAGCGACTCGTCGCGTAGAATCGCAAGCGCTTCGTCCAAAATCTCCAGAGCACCGGTCGCGAGTAACAGCTCAAATTGAGCCGAATAGACAGCGACCGCGTGCAATCCGGCCTTGCGCAACAGGCGCTTGGAACGTTGACCAGCGCGCAGCGCAGCAAAGAGCGCGTGCGTTTCCGCTCGTTCGCTAACATCATCTTTACAAGTATCATTGGGGATTAGTACCATACGCGTTGGGGACTCAATGACACGGAACTGCTCCGCAACGCTGGCAAAAGGAATGCTCAATCCCTGAAGAACACCCATATTCAATTGTTTTACGATATCCTTCTTATCCAGTGATTCACCCAAATAGTCAAATAAGTGCGTGAAATACGAGCGGATCGCATCTGGCGCGGAGATGTCAGCATACTGCTGCATGACGATACGTGTGACATCGATAGGCAGCTTGAGAGAACGCGGGCGCTTGTTT
Organism: Bacillota bacterium; assembly: GCA_023458615.1. GTDB lineage: Bacteria > Bacillota > Clostridia > Christensenellales > CAG-138 > UBA7703. The sequence goes on along the minus strand of JAEWYV010000253.1, from coordinate 2,099 downwards.
TGATAGCGCTCTTCCGGTTGAAAGAGATAAACAACAGAATCTTCCGTGCTACGCTTGCCCTCGCGGTTGCAGCGCCCCGCCGCCTGGATGGCAGAATCCAACCCTGCTTCCTCACGCCAGACAACAGGGAAATCGACATCCACTCCCGCCTCGATCAGACTTGTGGAGATGACGCGGCATGGTGGATGGTCGGTGCGGCGCTGATCAAGCAGCGCGCGGACTTGTGTTAAAATGCGTCGGCGGTGGGTTGGCGTCATGAGCGTGGAAAGATGATAATTCCCCGCGCCGGACAACCCTTCGAACAGCTTCTGCGCCTGCATCTTGGTGTTGACGATGCATAGAACCTGATTGTATTGATTCAGCCGATGTAGCAAAGTTTCATCATCCAGTTGGCCCGCGTTTTCAAATCGGACGCGGCGGAGCGCCTGATAGAGTTCCTCGGGAGCTTTGCAGATTTCTCGTATGCTGACTGCTTGGTCAAAATACTTTCGCAGTGCAGGCTGCGTTGCGCTGCAGAGCACCGCCGTACAGCGATGGTTCCGCACGAGCTCTTCGATAGCCTGTACGCACGGTAGTAGAAGCTCGCGTGGCAGCATCTGCGCTTCATCAAAAATGATCACACTATTTGCGATGTTATGCAGCTTTCGGCAGCGAGAGGTACGGTTTGAGAAAAGTGACTCAAAGAATTGTACGTTTGTGGTGACGATAACCGGGGCGTCCCAGTTTTCGGTTGCGAGTGCGCGCGGGTCGGTCTCCTGTTCGTCGGTTCCGTCATAGTTCACGTTGTGATGATGTTCAAGCACGTTTTGCTCGCCCAGCGCATCACGAAAAACCAACGCCGTTTGGTCTATGATGGATGTGTAAGGTATGACATAGATCACGCGGCGCATATCGTTTGTTCGAGCGTGCTTGAGTGCAAACGTGAGCGATGAGAGCGTCTTCCCACCACCGGTCGGTACGGTGAGCGTAAAGATACCGCGTGCTTCATGAGCCATGCGCAGGCAGTCCTGCTGCACCTGATTTCGCTTCTCGGCGACGAGTGTTTGCGGCTCACCAAATTGTGAGAGCTTCGCAAGAAGGCGTTCATACAACACAGGGATTGGCTCGCCAATGCTGCTGCGAAGCGGCATATCGATCATAAAGGACTCCGTGTCCAGAAAGTCTGCGTCAACCAAACAGGAGAACAGCATGCGAGTGCGGAACGCGTGCGAAAAACCGCGATTGGATTTTTTGCATTCAAGTTGAAATGGGGCAATCTCCGGCGCGACATTGCCGAGTGATTCGACATATGGTGCATAATCAAGATTACGCTGCTTCTGCCGCTTGAGCTTGGCGCAGAGTGTCGGGCGATCCTCCGTGTCCGTGGAAACACCGCCATCCGGCAATCCGGTGTGGTGCCCGGCGATGCAATATGACAAAAGATAGCCATATGGATTATTCTTTAAATCATTACCAAGAACCTCAGCGCCTGCAGCAGAATGTTCAACGCGTTCTTCGCCTCCGTTGATGCGGCGTTGCCCTGCCGAAGAACATTTTCCAATATCGTGTAATAAACCTAATGTATAAGCCTCGTTCTCAGCTCCGAATTCCAAGGCGAATTTTGCCGAGAGCCGGGCAACGGAGTACGCGTGATCAGCAAAGAGCTGCGTTCTATTATCTCTGGAAGAATGAGCAATGAGCGACAAAATCAGCACCCCCAATTATGCTGATTATATCAAGGTGAACATAGATAAACAACTATGGATTGTTCGGAATTGAAGTGGGATAATTGCCAATCCCTTAGCCGCAAGTGCTTAAAATCAAGAGGCGAAATATGGTTTCCTGAATTTATAATCAGTACGGAATATTGATTGTTATCCTTTTCCAAGCATCACAGATATCAACGTTCTTCCGCTTTCTCACGCGAGTGGGTTACAAAGTGGGTTTTGGGGTAAAAGGAAAGAGCCGAAAACGTTAGAGTTTATCGGCTCTTTTTTTGGTGCGACCGGAGGGATTTGAACCCTCAAGGTTTCCCCGACGGATTTTAAGTCCGTTGTGTATGCCGTTCCACCACGGTCGCAACGAAACTATTTTACCATGTGGATGGAGAATGTCAATTC
>JAEWYV010000252.1 GCA_023458615.1 Bacillota bacterium | reverse complement strand
AGTACTATGAACTGACCGAGCATGACGTGCTTGCAACCGTTGCGACCGACTCCGGCGTGATGTATGGCAGCCGCATCGAAGAGCTTGCGGAAGCGGATGGCGCGTACAGCACCATCAAAGCCGCCGCGGACTATGCCGAGCATCTCCACGGCATCCGCACGGATGTTATGGAAGAGCTCACCTACGAAGGCCGCAAGCGCATCCACAACCTCAAGTACTACACTTGGGTGGAGCAGCAGGGCAAGACGGTCGACGAGATCAACGCGCAGTGGTACGACGAGCACTACTGGACCGACATGCATGCGGAAGCAGCGCAGATCGACGCACTCATCGACGAGTTCAACGATGCAACTGGCCTGCTGAAGAATCTGTAATCGATTGTAACGACATACACTAAGAGCCCCGCCAATCGGCGGGGCTCTGTTTGTGTGTTTTATGGGATTGTTAGGGTGCAGGCGTTGCTTCCGGAACGACGGGCTGATATTGTTTCTCGATCTCCAAGAGAAAATCCATCTGTGTGACGTCGATATCAGTGTTGATCTCGGCGTAGATGGCGTTGGTTCCGGTCTCAAACTGAGTGGTTCCCAGCGCGTTGTGGATCGTTCCAATGCCGCAGATCTTACCCGTGTCTGTTCGGTAGACGATGTTGACCTTGCCGTCGAGCGGTAGGGGGTAGGCGTTCACACAGATACCGTCCAGAAAGGTGCCATCCTCGTATTCGTAAACGCGCAGTGCTCCAAAGGAGAGATATTGCCAATAGTGATCCTCGCCATCAATGGTGCCACCCAGCGCGTCCGTGGGTTCGGGCGCGGCGGTGATCTCCGCGCTGAAGGGATCGGGCAGAGGGGTTGCCGTTGCGGCGGGCGTTGGCGTACCCGCAAGTACGGGCGTCGCGTCCTCACAGCCCGCGAGAGCGAGCGAAAACGACGCAAGCAGGATCGGCAGGATCAGGAGCAACTTGCGTCTCATGCGTGATCTCCGACCAGTTCGCGCAGCAGACGCTGCTTCAGGTCATAGAGTTTGTCCGAAAGGTCAACCTTATAGGTGTGCGGCATGAGCAGGCGCTTGTATTCATCCCACATTGACGCCATCTCGCGCTTGGCATAGGCGGCAATCTCGTGAATATCCGGACAGGTGTAGACCTGCTTTCCGTTGATAAAGATGGGCACCAGCAGCTCACGCGCGGTGAAGTTTGTCAGCGTCATGCGCTTGTAGGTCTGAATCGGGTCAAAGATGCGCAGTGGTTTCGAAGCATCTATGGTTTCGTCCTCCATGGCGATGAGGTCTGCAATTGCCATGCCGTCTTTGTCATACAGGCGGAATACTTTTTTATAGCCAGGGTTCGTCACCTTGGCTGGATTGTCCGAGATCTTAATCTTCGAAATCAACTCGCCGTTGACAATTTCGCCGCTCATCTTATAGACGCCGCCGAGTGCGGGGTTGTTCTCGCTGGTAATCAGGCGGGTGCCAACGCCCCAGACGTTGATGCGTGCACCCTGCGTTTTCAGATCACGGATCACATATTCGTCCAGATCGCTGCTTGCGGCGATGATGGCGTTGGGAAAACCGGCTTCGTCCAGCATGATGCGTGCCTTCTTGCTCAGGTAGGCAAGGTCGCCGCTGTCCAGCCGGATGCCAACAGGCTCATGACCGCTCTCACGGAGTTCTTTGAATACGGTAATGGCGTTTGGCACGCCGCTGCGGAGGGTGTCGTATGTGTCAACAAGTAATAGGCAGCTATCCGGGAATGTACGGGCATAGGCGCGAAACGCGCTGACCTCGTCCGGGAAACTCTGCACCCAGCTATGCGCATGCGTGCCGGAAACCTTGATGTCAAACATTTGGCCGGTGAGAACGTTGCTCGTTGCGTTGCAGCCGCCGATGATGGCCGCACGCGCCCCGTAGATGGCCGCATCCGCGCCCTGCGCGCGCCTGAGTCCAAACTCCAGCACGGAGTCACCCTGTGCGGAATAGCAAATCTGGCTTGCCTTGGTGGCAATCAGGGTTTGATGGTTGACGAAGGTGAGCATTGCGGTTTCGATGAGCTGCGCTTCCATGATCGGCGCGCGGACACGCACGAGTGGTTCATGGGGAAAGACGACCGTGCCTTCCGGCATGGCGTAGAGATCGCCGGTGAAGCGGAAAGTTTTCAGGTAGGTGAGGAACGATTCGTCAAAGAGATTGAGCGAACGGAGATAGGCGATGTCCTCTTCGGCAAAATGGATGTTGTTGATATATTCTACGACGCTCTCGGTGCCTGCCATGACCGCGTAGACGACATCCTCTTTTGGACGGAAGAAAAGATCAAAAATGCCTTCGTTCTTTTGCATGCCTTCCTTGAAGTAGCCGTACATCATGGTGAGCTGATACAGGTCGGTCAACATCGTTAAGTTGCGCATGGAATGATTACCTCCAAAATAGAATCAGGGGTCGAGTATCATGATGCTTGTACCCCGAGGGAATGATCGGGAATGTTTTCTCTCATTATAGCGCGGTTTGTAACGATAAAAAAGGATTGAAAGGTTTGTTTTTTGAAAGTACTGTGTCCTGACGGAAAAAACGTGGCGATAGGAGACGGAAAAGTGTATAATAAGGCCGGTAAAGAGGATCGCAAAACAATGTAAAAATGACCTCAAAAATTTGTGAAAAAGCGATTGACATTATATGCCCCTACGGCTATAATGACATGGTGCGCGGCAGTGCTGGAATTGGCAGACAGGCACGTTTGAGGGGCGTGTGCGCGAGCGTATGGGTTCAAGTCCCATCTGCCGCACCAACAAAAATGACCATCCGATAGGGTGGTCATTTTTCGTTGGTTGATTGTTTAGAAGGGACTTGAAGCCGCGTCCCGTCGCGCTTCGCGGCGGGCAAAACGCCGCAGTGTCGGCGTTTTGAGCGGCAGGCTTTGCGAGCGAAGACCGCCAACGGGCGTGTCTGATCGCAAGCAAAGAAGTCCCATCTGCCGCACTTCGAGCGCTTAATTTTCTGTATCAATACGCGCGAATAACGTTTCAATTTTACAAATCATCTGTTATAATCACCTAAACCATCAAGTGACAGTATGCAGAAAATTCGTATAAAAGACTATTTCGAGGTGCGCTTTGAAATTATATATCGTAGACGCATTTACAGACCATATATTCGGCGGAAATCAGGCTGGCGTTACGCTGCTCAAAAGCGACGATCTTTTTCCGGCAGATTCTATGATGCAAAGTGTTGCCGCGGAATTAAAACATTCCGAAA
>JAEWYV010000251.1 GCA_023458615.1 Bacillota bacterium | reverse complement strand
CTGTTCTTCAGCTTTGTCCCCCTCGGGCTGTGGATCTCCGCCCGCGCCTCCGGCGTGAAGGTCGGCGTGTTCCAGCTCGTCGGCATGCGCGTGCGCAAGGTCATTCCGGCGCGCATCGTCAACCCCTTGATCAAGGCGACGAAGGCCGGACTCGAAGTCTCCATCAACAAGCTTGAGGCGCATTACCTCGCGGGCGGCAATGTCGACCGCGTCATCAACGCCCTCATCGCCGCGCAGCGCGCAGGCATCCCGCTGGGCTTTGAACAGAGCTGTGCCATCGACCTCGCCGGACGCGACGTGCTCAACGCCGTTCAGATGAGCGTCAACCCCAAGGTCATTGAAACCCCGATCATCGCCGCGGTTGCCATGGACGGCATCGAGCTGCGCGCAAAGGCGCGCGTCACCGTCCGCGCCAACATCGACCGCCTCGTCGGCGGCGCAGGCGAGGAGACCATCATCGCCCGTATCGGCGAGGGCATCGTCACCACCGTCGGCTCCAGCCAGAGCTATAAGGATGTTCTGGAGAATCCGGATCGCATCTCCCGCACCGTGCTGAGCAAGGGTCTTGACTCCGGCACCGCGTTTGAAATCCTCTCCATCGACATCGCGGATGTGGACGTTGGACGCAACGTCGGCGCCCAGCTGCAGATCGACCAGGCCGAGGCCGACAAGCGCATCTCCCAGGCAAAGGCCGAAGAGCGCCGCGCAATGGCGGTGGCTCAGGAGCAGGAAAACATCGCCGCCGTCGCAGGCATGCGCGCGCGCGTGATCGAGGCCGAAGCGGAGGTCCCCAAGGCCATGGCACAGGCATTCCGCGATGGTCACCTCGGCGTAATGGACTACTACAAGATGCAGAACGTGCAGTCCGACACCGAAATGCGCAACGCCATCGGAAAGGGCACCAAACCCGCCACGACCGAAACCAAGAAGTAAACCATTATGGAAACCATACTGATCATCCTCGCCATCATCTGGGTGGTTATCCCGCTTGCGGCGAAGAAGAAACAGCAGGATGCAAAGGCGGCGGCGGAGCGCGAGCGCGTCGCGCGGCAACGCGCGCAGCAGGCGACCGTGCCGCAGTCCAGGCCGGTGCGGACGGGGCCGATTGCCCCGACCGTCCGTCCGGTGATGCAGTCCTCCTTTGAAGAGGGCACGGGCTCTATGGAGGGCACCTCCGTCGGCACCTTTGAGGGCGAGCCCGCGCACGATGTTTCAACCCAGCTCAAGCAGGTTGGCAGCACGCTCAAGGAAGCCACCTCCAGCATTACGCACACCGTTTCGTTTAGCGGCGATGGCGGACATGCCCACGAGGAGACGAGCATGAGCGGGCTGGACGCTTCCTGCCCGCCGGAGCAGGCAACCGCGCCGCAGGCAACCCATGCCGCATCCGTCTCCGGCAGCGCATTCGTCTGGAATGTCAACGCCGCGCGCAGCGGGCTCGTCATGGCGGAAATCCTCGGGCCCTGCTTAGCAAATCGGGATAACTAGGATTCATGCAGAAAAAAAACACACAACAAGACACATGGTTTTGGAAAAGGGTACTGTTTACCTCAGTACCCTTAATCGTATTGTTTTCGGCATTCGCGCTCTGGGTGCTCACAGCTGCGCCGCATAATCCGCTGGCGGTGATTGCGGCGTCCGTCAGCGCGTTTCTGTTTGCGCTGCTCGGCATCCGCTTCATCCCGCAGTGGATGGCGGCCTGGAGCAAGAAGCCGTGGCTCCCCGTCCGCCCGGAGGAGGGCAGGCGCAGCGCGAGAAAAGCGCGCATGCACCCGATGATTCAGCTGGTGTTCTATCTGTTTCTGTTTCGCGTGCTGCTGTTTGTGCTTGCCTATGTCCTCACGCTGTTTCAGCAGGGCTATGCCGGCGGGCTGATGGATCGGCTGGACGTTTGGAACCAGCTCGGCACCGACAGCCAGCACTATCTCAACATCGCGCAAAACGGCTATGTCAACACGGGCGACGACCGGCTGCTGATCGTGTTTTTTCCGTTCTACCCGCTGCTGGTGCGGCTCTTTTACTACATCTTCCAGAACTATCTGGTCAGCGGGCTGTTTGTCTCCAACGTCTGCTGGGTGTTTGCGGCCTATCTGCTCTATGAGCTCGCGCTCTTGGATACCGACCGCAAGGGGGCGCTGCGCGCGCTGAAATACCTCTGCATTCTGCCCGCGTCGTTCCTCTTCTCCGCGCCGCTGTCGGATAGCCTCTTTCTGCTGCTCTCCGTCGCCTGCGTGTATGCCGTGCGCAAGAATGTCTACCCGCTGGCAGGCATCATCGGCATGCTCGCGGCGTTTACGCGCATGCCGGGCATCCTGCTCTTTGCCCCCGCCTGCTTCGAGCTGGTGGGCAAGATCATCCGCGAGCGCGGCGCGCACACGAAGGACAAGCACTGGAAATGGGCCATGGCGGGCAACGCGCTCTCACTGCTGTTCATTCCGGCCGGGCTGCTGCTCTACCTGTATCTCAATCAGCGGGTGACGGGCAGCGCAACGATGTTTTTGACCTATCAAAGCGAGAACTGGCATCAGCAGCTGGGCTGGTTCTTTGGCACCATGGCGACGGTTGTCAACAGCGCGACCAGTTCGTTTTCCGACAATATCCACATGCTCTGGGGCTTGTGGATACCGAATATCGTCTTTTTGCTTGCGTCGCTGGGCATCGTCATCGGGGCGCAAAACAAGCTGCGCGCCTCCAACGTCGCCTACTTTATCGCCTACTATGCCTTCTGCATGGGCGCTACATGGCTGCTCTCCGCGCCGCGCTATCTGACAGCGGCGTTTCCGCTCGCCCTCGCGCTTGGCGCCATCACGGAGAAGAAGTCGGTTGACCGCATCGCGACGCTGGTCTGCTGCGCCTTGTTCGTGCTCTATCTCATCGCGTTTGCGAACCAATGGTATGTGTATTAGCGTTTTGATTATGAGGCGCATTCCATGTTCCCCGCAGGTAAATCACCTATGAAAACAATCCGGGAGCTCTTTGTCTCCTTCCTCAAAATCGGCGCGCTCATGTTCGGCAGCGGGTATACCATGCTGCCGCTTTTGTCTCGCGAAATCGTGCAAAAGCGCGGCTGGCTCACCGAGGATGCGCTCATGGACATCTATGCCCTCTCGCAGTGCGTGCCGGGCGTCATCGCGGTGAACGCGGCGGCGTTCGTCGGGCAAAAGCGCGGCGGCTGGGGCGGCGCGTTCGCAGCGGTGCTCGGCGTGGTCACGGTTCCGATTGTCGCAATCCTGCTCGTGGCAACCGTGCTGTTACAGTTCTGGAATAGCCCCGTCATGGTCAGCGCGTTCAACGGCGTCCGCGTGGCGGTTGCCGCGGTGCTCACCGCCGCCGTCATCGGGCTCATCCGCGCCAATGTGAAAAACTGGCCCGGCATTGCGCTCTGCGTTGCGGGGTTTGTCATCATCGCGCTGTTGCATCTCTCCCCCGTCTTTGTTGTGCTGCTGGCGGTTGTCGTCGGCTTTGTTGTCTGGGGGGTGCGCAAATGATGAATCACGTGTTTGTCCGGGCATCCGCCCCGGTCGGGCTTGTGCTCCGCGGGCTGCGTATATGACGTATCTATTGCTCTTTTGGGAGTTTTTCAAGGTCGGGCTGTTCGCCGTCGGCGGCGGATATTCCACGCTGCCGTTTTTGCAGAAGATGATGGAGCAGTATCCGTCGTGGTTTGGCTCGCTCCAGCTCGCGGATATCGCGGCGATTGCGGAGGCGACGCCCGGCCCCGTCGGCGTCAACGCGGCAACCTTTGCGGGCTACAGCGCCGCTGGCATCCCCGGCGCGCTGCTG
>JAEWYV010000250.1 GCA_023458615.1 Bacillota bacterium | reverse complement strand
CGCCGCTTCGGTGTTCCCGCACCGGGGCGGTTTTTCGCTATTGATTGACCTGCACAAGCAGCTGATTGAACGCATCCGCCTCTTCGAGCGTTGCGGTTTCCTTCACGCGGAAGACCGCCATGTCATACCGATAGACATAGGCGCCGATGGCTGCGGTTTCGCTGATCCGCGCATAGTAATCGCCGCGCGCGGTGGCGTCTTCCACCGTCGCATACACTTCGGCAACGCAGTCAACCTTCCCGTTCAGCGTGAAATCAATCCGCTGGGTATACGGCGCCAGTTTGCCCATTGCGGAGTTTGCGGCGGCGGCTTCATCATATTCAACAATATTCGTAATGTCCGCGCCAAGGTTGATCAGCGCATCGATCGATTCTTTCAGGGTCAACGTGGACAGCTGCCCATAGAGACGAGGCGTCGGGCTCGGCGTTGGGGCAAGTGTCGGGGTGGGCGTCGCGACCGGGGTGGCGGTAGTAGCAGCGGGATCGGGGGTGGCGACGGATACCTCAACGACATCCGGCGAAGGGCTGTTTGCTTGCAGCGCGCTGAAGCCGGCACCGTTCCCAGCCGAACAACCTGTCAGTAAAAATAGAACCGCAATGACGCAAACAATCTTTTTCAAGCTATTATCTCCTTTTCGCGCGATGCTGAACCGGGCGCAGAATCAGCAGTCGCATAGACACATCGTTGTATGTTACCGTCCGGCACTCTTCTGGGGCAGGATTCCTATCATCGGCGACAGCCCGTTTGCCGGAGCGTCGCCTATCGAATCCGTTCCAACCGCAATGCTCCGATTCAACGGTTCCAATCGATTTATTTTACCATGAATTCATCCGTTTTGATCCTGTCTTCGAATACTTCCCGGATAAAAATCCATCCATTCCCGATTGCGCGCAACGCCCTCCGGCGTGCGTGTAGCGAGATCAATATGCGCGGCGGCTCCGGTTCGCGCAACCGGCTTTTTCTTCACCGCCATTACGACATGTTATCGAGATGCGTTAGGAAAAGCAATACGGATTTACGACATTGCGTGAAGAATTGTTGAACTTTATGAAACATTGTGTGCCAAGTAGAGGAATGAACGACATTGCGTGAATACGGATTGAAATCGCCGAATCATGCGCTGCATAGCGGTATAGCTCTCGCCGGATCGAGCGCTTTTTTTCTTGCAGACAAGCAATTGATAAAAGTAGTCTGGCAATGATAGAATAGTCCTAATGATGAATTAAGATGTGAATCCGGATACTTCTTCTTGCTATGCCATTTTTAAGGATTCATTATGGTATGAATCCGGATATTTCTTCTCGTTATGTCATTCCAGATAGAATTGAGGGACACGTCATCCCTCATACTTTTTTATGGAGGATACTATGCCGACTATCGCTGTTCTGATCCCTTGCTACAACGAGGCGCAAACAATCGCTTCCGTTATCCGCGACTTTCAGCAGAACCTGCCGCAAGCAAAGATATACGTCTACGATAACAATTCTACAGATGGTACCGATCGTATCGCCCGTGAGAATGGCGCAATTGTGCGCTATGAACGGAGGCAGGGAAAAGGAAACGTGATCCGCTCGATGTTTCGAGACATAGACGCGGATTGCTACATTATGGTAGACGGGGATGACACGTATCCCGCATGTTTCGCTCCGGCGTTCGTTGAAGAAATTCTTTCCGGGCGTGCGGATATGGTGGTCGGTGATCGGCTTTCTTCAACCTATTTTACGGAGAATCAACGCCCGTTTCATAATTCCGGCAACCTACTGGTAAGAAACCTGATTAACTGGCTCTATCGTACGAATCTAAAAGATATTATGTCTGGCGCCCGCGCATTTAATCGTGATTTTGTTAAAACCTACCCGGTGTTGGCAAAAGGGTTTGAGATTGAAACCGAAATGTCCATTTTCGCACTGGATAACAATTTTAAAATCATAGAGAAGGCCATTGATTATCGCGATCGCCCGGAGGGTAGCGTATCAAAGCTGAGTACGTTTCAAGACGGATTTCGCGTACTTGCAACCATTGGCCGGCTTTTTTGCGACTCCCGCCCGTTTGCCTTCTTCAGCACGATTGCCTTGTTGGTTCTCTTTGTATTCTGCGCTTTTTTCATTCCCATTCTAGTTCAGTTTCTAGAAACAGGCGTCGTTGCCAAGTTTCCGACTCTTATATTAATCAGCAGTCTTGTGATCATTTCGTTTCTTCTGTTCACCTGCGGACTACTGCTTTCGGTGCTTAAGAGGCAGAACCGTCAGAGCTTTGAACAACGCATGACGATGATTCGCATGCTTCATCGAGATTCAAACGACTAGAGTGTGCTTCTAAAAGCACGGGGGCACAGTTCCGGTGTTATTTTCACCACTTTATCGTCACTTCAACCTTGCAATAGCTGCTGCTATTCCAGCGGTTTTGTTCCTCAAATCGATAAAAAATTCACTCGGCCTGCACGCGCCGCATTCTAGAAACACACTCTAATCTCTTATTATTATAACCTTTGACGCATTGCATGGTGGTTCCAACCTCTGGATGTATGCCGGAGCGGGGCGATCCATTGTATTACTCCGCGGGACAACCGTGTCTATTGGGAGCGAATGCGCCATCTTGGAGCTATCATTCGTTCAAATGATCTGGCCTTGCGGTTTCCGCTTCGCGCGGACGCTGGCGATGCGATCACAAATCCATTCATACGCGAGAATGGTTAGGATGGCATAGAACGGGCCGATGGCATAGAACATGTAGCGTGTGGACGGGAACAGCGAGAGTGATGGCACGGCGGCAAGGCCCAGAATCATAACCAGGACGATTGCCATACAGGTTCCCGATGCGCGGCGCTTTTTGAAGGAGTATACGGCAAGGGACACGGCGGCGGTATACATGCCAAGGGAGAAGAAAACGGAGCAAAGATTGATGGAGCGGCTCAAACGCAGCGAGTAGAACGAATTGCAGCGCACCACGCCGACTATGAAGGAGTTTGCGACGGTTTGCAGATATTTGCCTGCGTTGTCCGCAAGCAGCGGACGGATGAACTCACCGGCTTTCGCGTCGAATCTGACCCACATAGTAGGATCGGTGGAGGTGAAGAAGTCGGGAAAGAGTTCCGAAACGAGGAACGGCTGCATGGAGAAGAACAGGGTAGCGTCAAAATTCGCTTCCAAATGCTCATACTGCGTCAGAACATCTGCATTTGAGACGGCGGAATAGTTGCGACCCAGTTCAAACATTTCTTTCTCTGCCAGAATGAAGACGTTTTGCAGCGCCGGGTCATCTTGAAATAGCGCTGCATCCTCCATGTCCGCAACATACAGCATCCGCGTGGCGATATGCCGGTTGCCAAACGGTGTAGAGGTAAACACGCCGTTTGCGAAGTAATGGTATGTCATGGTTAGGGTATGTGTCAGCGCGAGTATGACGGCGACGCTTGCCAGGATGGGGAGCAACGCTTTCCAAAACGATTTTTTGGAGATGGCAACATATCCGGCAACGAGTGCCAAAAGCACGACGAACATGAGAAACTGCGCGCGCAGCAGCACGCCGATAGCAGTCAAAATCGCAGCGGGAATCAGCGGGCGAAACCGCAGTTCCACCGCAGATTGCAGGAGATACCGCATCAGCAGGAAGAAAAGCGGAACAGCGAGCGCTTCCGTTTGTATGGCGCTGACATAGCACAACGATCTGCCGATCAAAAGAAGCACCAGGTCACAGCCGCCCATGATCATCAGCGTCAGGAATTTTGGGAGGCGAAAAGTCTGATACAAGTAGATGCAAAAGGACCAAACCCCAAATCCGGCGATCAGGTTTTGCAGGATCAGGGTCGGAATCAGGTATCCCTGCGAACCGAAAATCAGACGCATCATGGCGAGGAAGAGTGGATACACGACTTCACGCGTGATATCCATATTGATATTCGCCGATGAATCGTCGGTAAAGATCATCAGATGATCCCAAAATAACAGCGAAGAAAGCAACAGTGCCGTGCACAGAAGCAAGGATAAAAGAAAGAAAGTACGATCCGGCTTGTTTTTTTCAATGCGCAGCATAGTATAGTCCTTTATTGTAAAATTCTCTTCGATTTTACTGGTATTTCAATGAAAAGGCAAGTGAATCTGCGAATCAGTCGCAGCACAAGATTCACTAAGAGGTGGAACCTCCACGGTGAAGCCGTCACCCATCATGCGCATCCTTATGGATAGTAGACGCGAAGCTTAGAAGAAATGCCCAAACGCAGGCATTTCTTTTGGTCGTTTGCCAGCTAACCCCGGTGATCCCGCCGGAGCTTGATTTCCGCGAATATCTCGCGCACCGGTCGCGCTCTCGTTTGTCCAGAGTCTGCGGCGCGGCTTCCAATCACTCTGAAGCACTGACCAAAACAAAAGAGAGGCATGTGCCTCTCTTTTGCTTTGGTGCGACCGGAGGGATTTGCTTTTCGCCTTTGCAATGGAGGCTTGCTTGTGCTTTGCACATCGCGCGCCTTTGTTGGCACAGTGTGAGATGAAACAATCCATTTTATGGAGAATGCACCATCAATGTGGACGAATTGTTTAGAAAGATGGTTATTTTTGATATTGCTTGCCTTATATTGAGAATTCTTTTTTTAGTAGCGCGATGAGATACTTGGCGGTTTCATAGGTGATCTGGATAGATTGACTAATCTGCCCAGAAGACACTCGATCTGGCCTTCCATAGGTATCAATTTGAACGTATTTAATTTCGTTGTCAGAAAATACAGTGTATGTTGCTGCGACAGGTTCATGTATCATATTTCGTCTTTTGTCGATTTTTAGAATGGATTGGGGATCCAATCTCGCCATAATTTCTCACCTCAAAATATTACTACTTCTATGCGCATTTTCGTATTGTTTTGATTATATCAAACGCGGACTGTCGAAACAACTCGTGTCGGTTAATACATGTTGGCTTTTTTAAAAAAGTGAATCTAGTTATGAGCTATAAAATACAAAAGCACAATTTCATTTTTTCCCTGAAAGATTGACCAAAACAAAAGAGAGGCATGTGCCTCTCTTTTGCTTTGGTGCGACCGGAGGGATTTTCCGCTTAGGCTGCGGCTTGCTTGCGCTTCGCGCGGCGCGCGCCCTCGCCTGCGTTACCCTGCCGCGAAAAACAGTCCACCGGACTGTTTTTTTATCGCGGCTTCCAATCCCTCTCAAATAGCAGACCAAAAAGAAAAAGGCCATAAGGCCTTTTCTTTTTGGTGCGACCGGAGGGATTTGAACCCTCAAGGTTTCCCCGACGGATTTTAAGTCCGTTGTGTATGCCGTTCCACCACGGTCGCAACGAAACTATTTTACCATGTGGATGGAGAATGTCAATTC
>JAEWYV010000249.1 GCA_023458615.1 Bacillota bacterium | reverse complement strand
TTTTTTCATCTGGTGGAGCTTACCGGATTTGAACCGGTGATCTCTACACTGCCAGTGTAGCGCGATAGCCAACTTCGCTAAAGCCCCGAGCCGCATGTGCTATTATAGTGGAAAGTGCAAAGTTTGTAAAGACTCTTTTTCTGATTTTTCAAACGAGTTTTTTGTCCATTTGCATAGACAAGAACGAAAGAGTTGAAGCCAAATACGCATATCATTCGCAAAACATACGGAAAGTATGAACTTTTTGCGGCTTTCATGCATGCAATCCTCCGGCTATGCTATAATACGAACGACTTTATAGAGGTGAATGGAATACATGGCAAATAGCAATCCGTTCTTTCGGCTGGAGTCCAACGACAAACAGTCCAGATCAGATTCAATACACGAAGAAAATATACCGCTCTTTACCGAGCGAAAAAAACCGCGGTCGTTCGCGCTTGCGGTTGTGTTTACGTCGCTGAAAATGATGGTGCTGGCGTTCATCGTCGTCGGCTTTATCGGCATGGGGCTCGTGCTTGGCGTCGTGAAGGCATATGTTGAGACGACACCAACGCTGGACGTCGCACAGCTGACCATATCGGACTATACGAGCTATCTATATGATAAAAACGGCGACCTCATCAGTTCCATAGCGGATGTGGAATACCGTGACTGGGTGGACATTGAGAATATTCCGGACATGCTCAAAAACGCTTTCATCTCGGTTGAGGATGTGCGTTTTTATAAGCATAGCGGGGTGGACTTTAAGCGCCTGTTTTCCGCCGCACTGGAAATTCTCGGCAACAGCAACTCCTCCGGCGGAAGCACAATTACTCAGCAGTTGATAAAGAATAAGATTCTCGGCGCGCAGCGCAACTATAAGCGAAAGATTCAGGAAGCCTATCTTGCGCTGGAGCTGGAGCGCCTCATCGATAAGGACACCATTTTGGAAGCCTATCTTAACGACGTTGATCTGGGCGAAAGCAACTACGGCGTCAAGAGCGGCGCTAAGGATTATTTCGGTAAGGAACTTTCTGAATTGACCGTTCGTGAGTGCGCAATGCTTGCGGGCCTGACGCAGGCGCCCTATCGCTATGATCCGCGCAGAAACATGTATCAGCGCGATAAGATGGAGGTCACCGATGAGCGCACAAACCAGGTGCTCTCGCGCATGTATCAGGCAGGATTCATCACCAAAGATCAATATCAGTCCGCATTGACGGAAAAGGTGAATATTGTTGAGGTCAGCGCGCAAAAGCAGATGTATGACATGGCATATTTTGTGGAATATGCCATCAGCGATGTGGTGACCCATCTTCTCGAGAAACGCGGGCTGAGCAACACCTCCGCCAACCGCAGCGCGGTGGAGAATGAGTTGCGCACCAGCGGGTACCAAATCTACACTACGGTTGATCCGACCGTACAAAAGACGGTGCAGGCAACGCTCAGCGGCTGGGAGAATTATCCATCTCTGGCGGACACCTCCAAGTCTACGCTTGTTGAGACCAAAGAGGACGGAACCGTCATTGAGACCGTAGAGCCGCAGGCGGCGGCGGTTGTCATGGACTTTCACACGGGCGAACTTCGCGCCATCATCGGCGGCAGAAACGAACCGACCGTCCGTAAGGGGCTTAATCGCGCGTCGCAGAGCTATACGGAGGTTGGTTCTTCCATCAAGCCGTTGTCGCTTTATGGGCCCGCGCTGGATTTGGGTTATTCACCGGGTAGCATCACCTATAACATGGACGGCCCTATTGCAGGCTGGAACACCGAGAAGGGCTATCCCTCCGGCGGACTAGATTCCCGCTATGGGCCGGTGACATTCCGGCGTGCGTTGGTGAGCTCGCTCAACGTTCCGGCAGCTCACATCCTCATGGACGATGTTACGCCCAGTATTGCGGCGCAATATCTATACGAATTGGGTGCAACGGAGAACAAAGTCAACGTTGACGGCGCGGGCCTTGCGCTGGGTACGTCCGGCTTTACGCCAATTCAGATGGCGGCGGCATACTCCACCATTGCCAATGGAGGCGTCTATCAGGAGCCGTTGTCGTTCACCAAAGTTCTGGATGCTGAGGGGAACGTCATTCTGGATGCGGATGAGGTGCGCGATACGCACCGGGTTTTCCAAGAGAGTACTGCCTGGATGCTGGTGGATATGATGACCGACGCGGTCAAGAGTGGAACGGGTACCAAGGCGAAAATCACCGACATGACAGTGGCTGGCAAAACGGGCACCAACTCTGATTATGCGAGCGTTTATTTTGCAGGCATGACCCCGTATTATGTCTCTACGCTCTGGGTCGGACATGATTACCCGATCAACAAACTCAAGAAGGGTTCCTCCGGTGGAAACGAAGCCGCTCCACTTTGGCAGGCGTATATGGCAAAGATCCATGAGGGACTGGAGGATAAGGCGATAATCGATGCCGATCCGACCTCTCTTGGCTTGGTCAAGCGCACTATCTGCCCGGTTTCGGGTCTGCTCGCAACCGACGCTTGCAAGGCGGACGAGGATCACAAGCCGGTAACAGAATGGTTTCTTGCGGATAAGGCACCAACCGACTATTGCGATATGCATGTAACGCTGAGCATCTGCTCTGCTGAAAATGCAATCGCAACGGAGTTCTGCCCGCCGGACTCGGTCTCGGAGGTCAGCTATGTGCTGATTCGTCCGGATAACCCGCTGTATAACTTTGATGATGAATATCTGCTCAAAGCGCTACCAAACGCGGTGCGAACCGAGCTAACCACGGATGAGTTTATTGCCAGCATGAAGACCTGTACGGTGCATGCAGACGGTTCACTCTCCATCTTCGAGATTAAAACGAAATCGCAGGATCTCATCCAGCAGGTTTCGGACTATCTTAGCACAGCAAACAACGTTCCAAAGGATATGAGCGATGGGCTCAAGGATGATATATCCGCACTGCAAGTTGCGCTCAGTGGATATCAATACTCCGAGATAGAGCCGCTGTTTGAAAAGTTGACCAATGACTTCTCCGCGCTGCAAGCTTACATGGCGGAGCAAACGCAAAACGGCAATGGAGGTTAAAGCAGCATGATGGAAGAGATCCCCGGCAGAACATGCTCTCTGGAAGCAGCCTATAACGCTGAGCGCGAAAGGCTATTTCCCCTCGCCGTGATAGATGAACCGCAAGGCGAATATCGCAAGCCTGTCTTTGGCGAAGGAAAAAAGGGGGCAAAAATACTGCTCATCGGCGAAGCGCCAGGAGCAGAGGAAACCAAGCTGGGGCACCCATTCGTCGGCAAGGCGGGGAAGCAACTCGACGCGTTGTTCTGCCGTTTTGGCGTAATGCGGGCGGACGCATACATTACAAACGTGGTGAAGTATCGCCCGGTTGTAAGATCTATAAAAACGGTCAAGAACAGGACACCGGTGCCGGCCGAGGTCAAGGCATCGTTGCCGCTATTGCAGCAGGAAATCGCGCTGATTCGGCCGCGCTTGATTCTGACGCTTGGTAACACACCGCTGAAAGCCGTCTTTGCTCTGGCAGGAGAAAAGCCGCCTGTGATTGGGTCGGCTCACGGAAAGACGTTTTCACTCTCAATCGGGACGAATCCGGTTACGCTCGTTCCTCTTTACCATCCTGCAAGCGGAATCTACAATCGCGCGTTGGTTGAGGTAATGGAGCACGATGCAGCATTTGTCGGGGAGATTGTGCGTAATCTATAGACCGTGAGTCTATACGCTCGTGACACATATGTGGTATACTGAACAATAGTATTGATGATGAACAAGGAGCTAACTATGGCGCAGAAAGTATTAATTGCAGACGACGATCAGGTCGTACACGAGGCGCTGGGCATCTATCTCAAGGCCGAAGGGTTTGAGGTTGTGGATGCATTCGACGGCGTATCCGCAATCGAAAGCATCACGCCGGAGGTTGTGCTCTGCGTGCTGGATATCATGATGCCAAAGATGAGCGGAATTGAGGTTTGCCGCGAACTGCGTAAAACTTCACAAATTCCGATTCTGATGCTTACGGCAAAGGGCGAGGAGATCGACCGAATTGTCGGGCTGGAGCTTGGCGCGGACGATTATATTGTAAAACCATTCAGTCCGCGCGAGGTGGTTGCGCGCATCAAGGCGGTTCTTCGCCGCGCGAGCGAGCAGCCCAAGAGCGACGCCAGCGTTGTTACCTACAACGGGCTTACGATTGATCTCAAGAGCTATACGGTTACCCTGCGCGGGCAGGCCGTCATCTGCACGCCCAAAGAGATCGAGATTCTACATATGCTTGCCTCCAACCCGGGACAGGTGTTTACCCGTGAGCAGTTGCTTTCCCGTGTCTGGGGCTATGACTTTGCGGGCGAAACCCGAACGGTGGATACGCATATCAAACGCATCCGCGCAAAGCTCGACTCCGCAGGACTGGGCTGGAGCATTAAAACCATCTATGGCGTCGGCTACAAGTTCGAAACCGAGTAAAGCCGGTTTCTTGACATGCGCAGCGTATTTTATTGGCGAATTTTAGTTGTATCGATCATCGCTTTGCTGCTAGCAAATATTATTTTGCTAGCGGCTTATACGTATGTCGGCAAAAATACTTACATATCCATAGAGATGGCAAATCTTGAGCCTGAAGCCGAAGTAACCCGACAGATTTATGAGGAATATAAAAACGGGTTTATGACCGAAGATGCATTTCAGCGTCTCATCGACAAGCAAACACTCTCCAGCGAGTCTGCCATATTGATTGCAGATGCTTTGGGTAAAATTCTCATCTTTCGCAACAACGGCAGCACGGTTGAGACGCAGGATTTTGGCGAATACTATCGGGCCGAAATGCAGAATGTTTTGCGCGGGCAGACCGTTGAAAACAACGATCTGAAATTGCTCAATGGCGAAACCGCCGTCTCTGTTGGAATTCCTGTGCGTGACACGCAGTCCAACGTAACGGGCGGGATTTTGATCATCAAACAGATCAAGCGCATTCAATCCGCATTCAATCAACTCAATAATGTATTGACTGGAACGATCTTTGCGATTCTCCCAGTTGTTATGCTACTTGTCGCCTTTAGCACCAATCGACTCTCCAAGCCGTTGCATGACATGAGCAACGCGGCTATCGAAATGTCCAAAGGCAGGTTTAACGTCCGCGCAAACGAGAAGGCATCGGGCGAAATCGGCATTCTTGCGCGTGCGCTCAATACGCTTTGCGACAATCTCGCACAAACGATTTACCAATTGCGCAGCGAAAAACGGCAACTCAATCAACTACTTGCAAGCTTTACCGATGGCGTCGCCGCAATCGACAACATCGGTTGCTTAACGCACTATAACCCTGCCCTGATGAAGATGTTCGGCGCGGTTGAAGTGAAGGTGCCGATGGATTTGGTTCCGGATGCTTCCATTTGGGAAATGTTCCGTGCGGTATATGAATCACTGGAGCCCGCGAGCATGCACTACTCGCTGCCAAACGAGCGGGATCTTTGGATCACCATCGTCCCTGTGACCGATGAGGCCGGGGAATGCACCGGTGTAGTCGGTCTGTTTAAGGATGTAACCGATCTGGAGCGCCTCGAAAAAACGCGCAGAGATTACGTTGCAAACGTCAGCCATGAACTCCGCACGCCGCTTACCGCAGTGCGCGGGCTTCTTGAGCCGCTCAGCGACGGTATGATTACAGACGAGGAGACAAAGCAGAGGTATTATCGAATCATGCTCCGCGAGGTCATTCGTCTGTCCCGGTTGATTACGGATATGCTGGAGCTATCCCGCCTGCAATCCGGCACGGAACATATGGAAGTTCACGCGGTCAATCTGGAAGAGCTACTGCAGGATACGCGGCAAAATTATCTCAACGAGGCGGCGCAACGCGGCATTCAGTTGAAACTTGACCTTGATAAGATTCCGTTTGCTATGACGGACGAGGATCGTGTAGAACAACTGCTGGTCATTTTGCTTGACAACGCAATGCACTATACGCCGGAGGGTGGCAGTATAACGATCAGTGCCGCCGAAACAGCTGGGGACCGCATCCTAGTGAGCGTAACGGACACCGGTTGCGGAATTGCGGCGGAGGACCTGCCGCATATCTTTGAGCGGTTCTTTAAAACCGACAAATCGCGGCGTGAGGGCGGAACGGGGCTTGGCCTCTCCATCGCCAAGCAGATCATCGACAAGCTGGGCGAAAACATTTATGTGGAGAGTACCGCCGGCCAGGGAACCAGCTTCCATTTTACGCTCAAGAAATACATCTCAAACGCGATCGCGCTAGGCCCTGTTGGGACAGGCGCCGTTATCGAGCAGGATGTTGTGCTAAGTGGAGGCAAGCAGGAGCATTCATCGCAGGATGCACCATATGAAGTAATTCACCGAAAGCCGCACGATAAGAAACCCAAAAGGCGATAGTTCTGCCAATTGTGGCAGCAAACCCGAATTTTGACTGGATTTATGAGAAAACGCACCGATCTTGTACGAATCGTGTACAATTTCGACAAGCTGTCCTATGCCATTGAATTGTGGCAGATCGCATACTATAATCGAGTCAAAAGGGGGTTAAACCATGCAGAAGAGTGCACATATTTTAATTTGTGACGATCAACCGATCATTCATGAATCGCTTGGCGTTTATCTGGAGAGCGAAGGGTTTACGCATGCCTCCGCTTTCAACGGCGTTCAGGCGGTAAAGATGGCGGAATCCGAAGCCCCGGACTTGATCTTGATGGACTTGATGATGCCGGAAAAAAACGGCATGGACGCCTGCCGGGAAATCCGCCAGAAAAGTTCGGTTCCGATCATTATGCTCACGGCAAAGGGCGAGGAGATCGACCGTGTGGTTGGCCTTGAGATTGGCGCGGATGACTACATTGTAAAACCGTTTTCCGCACGTGAATTGATTGCGCGCATCAAAGCGGTACTGCGTCGCATCTCTGCCGAACCGGAACCGGAGGGTAAAACAATCCGCATGGAAGACCTGGAGATCAGCCTCTCGAATTATGAAGTGAAAATCAAGGGAAAACCCGTGGATTTTACCCCGAAAGAAGTAGAGATTCTCTATCTTTTGGCTTCGCACCCGGGGCGCGTGTTTGACCGCGAACAGATACTCTCGAAGATTTGGGGATATGATTATTTTGGCGATACGCGCGCGGTGGATACGCAGATTAAGCGCATCCGGCAGAAGATACCCGATGAAGGACTAAACTGGGGTATTCGTACCGTTTACGGCGTCGGCTACAAGTTTGGCTCAAGCGATACTGATCGGGCGTAAAGGAGCGACTTTCGGCGCGGGAGACAGCCCCGCGCCCTTGTATTATATGAAGCATAAAAAATGGATGCAGCGCCAGAAAACAGATACGGCAAAGCACGAGAAAACCGGTTCTATATTTGAAAAATTCCTATTCTATCTCATATTTGGATGTGTGCTCACATCCATGATTGGCGTACTTGTCTATCTGCTCACCGGCGCCGCCGTTCACGCAAAACGTATCGCAGAGGAGATGCTGCCGCGCGCGGAGTCCATGAGTCGCCTCGCGACCAGATTGCAATCCGGCCAGATTTCATATGACTCGTTTCTAGACTTCACGCTAAAGGAACAGCAGGGGACGCGTGTTTATATCTTTGACGAAAATGCTAGCCTTGTTGCCTACACAACCGAGAGCATTAACGCAAAATTTCCCGTCAGCGAATCCATCAAGAACTATGGCAAGCAGGTTGTCACAACCGGGCAGCAATTGATTTCTACCAAGTGGCGCTCGCCGGATGGCGTCGTCGTCGGCGTTACCATTGAAGACAACATGCAACGCGTAACAGGGGCAATTTTGATGTCCCGACCTTCGTTTGAGGTGTATAGCTCGCTGATGAGTTTCGTCCGCGCGCTGATCCTTAGCTCGCTGATTGCATCCGTTTGCATGGTTTTCCCAGCGTATTTTATCTCACGCCGTATGGCAAAGCCGATTTTGACGATGACGCGCGCCTCGGCAGCGATGGCAAGCGGCAATTTTTCCATTCGCGCGGATGAGAGCCGGGATGATGAAATCGGGCAACTCGGTGTTGCGCTCAACCATCTTGCGACCCAGCTTCAGCGCAACATCTCTGATTTGGTGCTTGCACGAAATCGGTTAAATATGATTCTAGATGGTCTGCACGAAGGCGTTATCGCTTTGGAATCGGATGGTTCCCTCATCTATAAGAATCAGGCGGCATGCCAGTTGCTGATTGTTGATTCCGATTTGGAATTGATGCAGGCCATACAGCCTGCGCTTCCGCTCTGTGAGGAGACACTAAACAGTGGGATTTCCCGGAGCACGTCCTTGAGCATAGGAGAGCGAAAGCTGGTCTTGGTCATCTCGCTTTCGCAGGAAACGAGTGAACTGGCACCCGGGACAGTGATCGTTTTGCAGGATGTCACCGCAGCAGAAAGACTGGAGCAAACAAGAAAGGACTATGTTGCGAACGTCAGCCATGAGCTGCGCACACCGATTGCGTCCATTCGCAGCCTTGCGGAGGCGCTAAACGACGGACTGATCAAGAAGGAAGACGATCGTTCTCGTTATTATGGCTATATTCTGCGGGAGTCCATGCGTCTTACTAGGCTGATCAACGATCTTCTGGAGCTATCTCGCCTGCAATCCGGTGCTGTCGCACTCGAAAAAACGAGCTTCCATCTGGATGGCGTGATCAGTGAGGTTTTGGAACAAACCGGAATTGTCGCCTCCTACAGTGGCATTCGTATTCAGGAGCAGTGGCACTGCGAAAAACCGCTGTCGGTTCACTCCAACAGCGATCGTATTGAGCAAGTGCTTATTGCACTGATTGATAACGCAATCAAGTTTGCCGCCGATGACGGAGTAATCATTCTGGATGTGCAGAAAGACGCAAGCGGCAGGCGCGCGCTGGTCTCGGTGAAAAACACAGGGCATATTCCGGAGGAGCATCTTCCGCATCTGTTTGAGCGCTTCTATAAAGCGGATGTCTCCCATACGGATAGCGGAACGGGACTTGGCCTCGCCATCGTCCATGAGATATTGACGCATCTGGGTGAATCGATTGAAGCAGCAAACGAGGAAAACTTCGCGGTATTCCGTTTTACCGTTTCACTCTCATAACATTTCGTCCGGTTCCAATAAGAATGTACAAGCTGTAAAGACTTGTGAAGTCACGGAAGAAACAATGTCATTCACATTGTTTCTTCTCTTTTTTCGTGGTATATTTGTTTGAGCGAAAACGCAACCAATTTTCTGCGCCGTTTTACGGGCGCAACACAACACGAAGGAGATCCACGATGGAACGCAACGTATATGACATATTGGAAGAACGCGGGTTTTTAAAACAATGCTCGCATCCGGAAGAGCTGCACGAACTGCTCGGTAAGGAAAAGGTAACCTTCTATATCGGCTTTGATCCGACGGCAGACAGCCTCCATATCGGCCATTATGTTGCGCTTATGACCATGGCGCATATGCAGCGCGCGGGACATAGGCCCATTGCGCTGCTGGGTAATGGCACGGCATTTATTGGCGATCCTTCCGGAAAAACGGACATGCGCGCTCTGATGAGTAAAGAACAACTAAAGCACAACGCCGCATGCTTTCAGACGCAGATGTCGCGCCTAATTGATTTTTCTGATGACAAGGCGATGATCGTCTACAACGGAGATTGGCTCTACCCGCTGAATTACCTTGATTTCATGCGCGATATCGGCGTATATTTTTCGGTCAGCCGCATGCTTGCGGCGGACTGCTACAAGCAACGCTTGGAGCGCGGGCTGACATTTTTTGAGATGGGCTATATGCTCATGCAAAGCTATGACTTCCTTGAACTCAATCGTCGCTATGGCTGCAAGCTTCAGATGGGTGGAGACGACCAATGGAGCAATATCCTTGGCGGCGCGGATTTGATCCGTCGCAAGGAACAAAAGCCGGCCTATGCGCTGACCACTGCGTTGCTCACGACCAGCGATGGAAAGAAGATGGGTAAGACCGAAAAGGGCGCTGTCTGGCTTGACAAGGAAAAATGCAGCGTATTTGACTTCTATCAGTACTGGCGAAACGTAGAGGATCAGGACGTTGAAAAATGCCTTGCACTGTTGACCTTCCTCCCGATGGAAGAGGTGCGGCGGCTCGGCTCGCTGCCCGGCGAACAGATTAACGAAGCAAAACGTGTGCTGGCCTATACATTGACGGCGCAGGTGCACGGCGAAGAAGAAGCGCAAAAGGCGCAGACTGCTGCGGAAGCGCTCTTTGCCGGCGGATCGGATCTAAGCAATATTCCTAGTTGCGAACTCACAGCAGAGCAAATTGAGGAAAGCGGTCTTCGCATGCCCGATTTACTGGTGCTGAGCAATCTTGCCAAGAGCAAAAGCGACGCAAGGCGCCTGATCGCCGATGGCGGAGTTTTCGTTGGCGACGAGAAAGTCACTTCGCCAAATCATGCACTCAACGTCTCTGATTTGGAGGACGAGGGTGTGATCATTCGAAAAGGAAAGAAGACTTATTGCAGGATTCGAAAGGCCTGAGGCCGTATCAAACGATTTTGACAGCCGGAGAAAGCGAGATTGTGATCAACAAATCCCGCTTTCTTGGCTATTGTTTGCCGGTTTCCAGCGAGCAGGAGGTTCAGCAGGCTCTTGTTAAGCTAAAAAAGCAGCATTATGATGCAAGGCATTGCTGCTATGCCTTTCGTCTTGCAGAAGGCGGAATTGTTCGGTCTTCGGACGATGGTGAACCAAGCGGTACGGCAGGTGCGCCGATTCTCAACGTTTTAACCGGAGCAAAGCTGGAAAATACACTCTGCGCGGTTGTTCGTTACTTTGGCGGCGTTTTACTCGGCACAGGCGGTCTCGTGCGAGCCTATGGTCGCGCGGCGGGAGAAGCGGTTGAACATGCACAAATAGCGAGAATGCAACTTTGCGCCCGTCTGGTGGTTGAAGTAACGTACTCAAGCTACAGCGTATTAGAGCCGATGTTCCGTACAAAGGGATATGACTGTCAATCGGAGTTTCATGAACGCGTCAAGCTTATGTTTACATTGCCGGTAGAAGATGCGGGGGCGTTCAGCGCCGCAATCACAGATCGCACGGACGGCACAGCCATCATTCAATCGCTTGGTGAAACGTTGTTACCCTGCCTGATTCAGTAAAACATCATTGGTTGAGTTTAGCCAACAGGAGTTATTCAATGAAACGTTTGGTGTGCCATTCGATGATCGCAAGGATGATTAGCACTGTGTTTGTGCTGATTTGCGTGTTCGCGTTCATGCCAACCGCGCATGCGGATGAGGCGCGCATCAACATTACTGCGAATCCATCGGAACTGGTAGACGGCGGAACGGTTACCTTTACATTTGAAAT
>JAEWYV010000248.1 GCA_023458615.1 Bacillota bacterium | reverse complement strand
CTGGAAATCCCGATGATAACCCAATCCGAACGTTTGGACACATTGCGATTGATCATCTTCAAAATCTGCGCGCCAAGCATGAGCAGCGCCATTGCATAGCCAACATCCTTGAACATGGCTTGCAGGTAAAACAGCGGATAAAACCAAAGGCAGGAGAGTAGCGCATAGAGGCTTCCGCTGCCTTTGCGTTTCTCTTCCAACATCCATAGGATGGAGTTGTTGATGAGCAGCCATGCAACAAGATAGACAAGGGACATCATCCGCCGGGATGGGATCAGGAATGTGAACAACTTCACAAAAAACAAGAAGCTGACTGGATGGCTGTCTGTCCAATTGTTGGTCAACACATCTTTCCAGATATCTCTCAAGTCAGAGTGGTCATAGTAACCCGGACTGAGCGAGAATATGCAGATGAGCCCGATCACCGCGAGGACGACAGTCCAAATATGAATATGAAACGGGAATGGCGTCTGCTCGGTCAAGGATTTCTCGATAGGGCGTTCCTTCATGAAATAACGTTGCAGCGAATACCAGCAGAAGAAAAGGGACACCACTACAGCGCCGAGGAAGCCGACGTAGTTCCAAACCAACAGCAGCCAGCGCTGCCAGGCAAACTGCCACATGACAATCTGCAATCCTTGGTCACTAAAGAGCGGCCCCTTTAACAGAGCAAAGATTGAGAGCATCAGCAAAGAGAGAATGGTCAGACCCAAGCTGACTGCAGAAGAGGCGCGGTTCTCTTTGTGAAAGCAATCTTGAACGTGAAAAGTTGGGTTAAATATCAAAATGCAGGCAAATGCTAAAATGGGTATAATCGCAAATAGACTGGCCCGCATCATGAAAATTCGGTCCGTTGCCCCCATTTGAAACACGGCAACCAATATCCAGACGAGGAGAATGATTCGTCCATAGGGAAGTTGTTTTTTGGTTTTATCCATTCTGATTTTCAATTCACTTTACTCTATTTGATTTTGTAATTATATAATACTACGGTCCCGAATGGCAATGAAACCGTCATGTTTTGTGATTTATGAAATTAAAAAGAGCACCCGCAGGATGCTCTAATAGAAAACGGGATGGATTACCGATGCATTTGATAGATCATCATAAATTCGGAACCAAATTGACGCAGCGAGATGATTTGTTCCAGACTTTGCAAGTAGGCTTCGACCCCATACATCGGAAGCCAGTTCTGCTTTGGCTCCTGCGTCTTGTCCCGGCAGAGTTGTAACCCGCGGGGATTGACCATGACATAGTCTGCGCCGCGTGCCATCTGATAGTAGCCGATAAAAATCGTGCGCATACGGCTTTTATAGGACGCAGG
This sequence comes from Bacillota bacterium, assembly GCA_023458615.1. Taxonomy (GTDB): domain Bacteria; phylum Bacillota; class Clostridia; order Christensenellales; family CAG-138; genus UBA7703. The sequence goes on along the minus strand of JAEWYV010000248.1, from coordinate 3,794 downwards.
CAAAATCTGATATGCTTTATCCAAACCATCTCCGGTGTACCAATCCGTTGCGGTGACGGAGATTTGCTCGTCGGAATCCACCTTATCGATCAAGCGCATGAGTGCCTGTGCCTGCGAAACATTCCAATAATCCAGATCATATCGCTCGCCGGGATTCTTTCCAGCGAGTGAATTATAGTAGACAAACTGAAACGGATGGCTCAGGATGACGATGGCGAGCATTGCTAGAACTTGAGCGGCAACACCGCCGATAGCGACCCATCTCCATTTGCCCTTGAATAGCGCGACGATCTGCTGCACTCCAAACGCGGCAAGCACATACAACAATCCACCGAGGAAATAGAAATGCCGCCAATTGTCATAGAGAATGGGTTGACGAATCATCGTAAAGCCGAGGAACGCCCAAACGAAGACAACACAGAGCACATAGTAAGGTAATGTTCCGGAGAAGAGCGCGGATATCTTGTTTCGCACTAAACCGATAAGTGTACCAACCTGACCCGCGACCATGAAGAACACAATCAACGGCGGGGTTGTTAATGCGATCATAACAGGAATGTAGTGCCAGGGGACGGGGCGGCAGGACTTGCCCATATAATAGACATAGCCCGGCCAATCAGAGAAGTTGGTGGAACGCGCGAATACATAGCGTAGAAACTTGACAGGATCTGCCCAGGCACCCGGCGTCAGCGCCAGATAAAATGCGGCGAACGAAACAATCGCAAGCAGCCCAAGTAGGAGGGATTTTGCGCTCCATTCTTTCTTCGCAGTCAATGTTAGCAGATAGAGCAGACCGGCAAGCGCAAAGAAGAAAAGGCCGGATATGCGCATATTGGTCGCCAGCGCACCAAAGAGGGAGAAGAGGAGCACAGAAGGAACGCTCCTCTTTTCCATAAAGCGAATGAAGAACCAGAAACACAATAGAATCATGACCATTGCCATGATGTCCTTGTTGTTATAATGCCCTTCGGCGAAAAAACGCGGACTGAGGTAAAGAAACAGGCTTGACACTAAGCCATATTTCCAATCCTTGGTTAAAAAAGAAACGATACAATAGAGCGCAAATACACCTGCCATAAAGATTAGGAAGGTATAGCCATGCCAGAGCAGCATCAGGGTTCTTGCGCCGGAATCGCCGGAGACGAGAAACAAAGCGGGGGAAAATAGATAGTAGACGGATTGACCGTGATCGATGTCAACGTTTTTGGAAACATCTAAGAACTCGATTCCCGTTGAGGACTGTGTTGGTTCTTGATCCTTGCCCAAAAGCAAACCGGCATACTCCCGAACGTCGGAACCCAATACGCCGATCTCGGTTTTTTCATCCCATGGCATACCATAATCCGGCGTGACAAAAAGTCCTGCGAGGATCATAACAATAAACAGCAGCGCGATCACCCATCGGTGGTTTCGATTGATTCGGTCGATCATTCCTGTCTCCATTTTCACTCAAGTATCGTTTTAATGTGTAATGCGGCGCATTAGTCCTCCGCGGCTACGATCACCGAATCTCCCTCGGCAAACTGCAATAGAACCGACTTTTTGGGGTTGATATGTACGCCGCCGCCAGGGGCGTTCTTCTTTGCTTCTGCGGCAAGTTTGTATCCAAATGCGGTTTCACCCTTTCTGCGGGCGGCTTCGATGACGGCATAGAAACTGACCGGCTCCTGCAACGTGACGTATTGATCCATCGGCTTGATATAGAGTTCGGAACCATCCGCGTCAAAGATATCCTCGAACACAGCGTTGAGCAGGTTGTTTTCGGAAACCTGTGCGATCAGCAAACTGATGATCGTGTCGCTGACGATAAAATCGTTGACCTTGGCAACTTCGGCGAGTCTGCGATTGCGAATATCGAGCATTTCGCTGACGATGGAGAACTGCTTGCCCGTTTGCTCTGCGATGTTGCGTAGATGCAACAATGTGATGAGGGTATTGGCGTCCGCCTTTTGGATGTCCTCCTGATAGCGATCTGATAGGAGAATGATATGAGGCACATCCTCTGTAAGCAATTCGTCGAGCGTCGCGCGCTCGGTAATGTCTCCCTCAACCAGAGAAACGGAAACATGCTCTAAGACGCGCTCAGCACGTTTGATTTCTTTGCGCGCTTCGTCGGAATCGCTTGCGACAACAATCTTTGATCCGCGTGCGACATAATGGTCGAGCTCCTCGATGATGCGAAGGGCGTTTTCATTCCAGCCAAGAATCAAAATTCGCTCCGCAGCTTGCGCGGCGGGTGCTTTCTGCGAAATCTGATGTTCCAGCGGCGCGGGAGCGGTGGCGCCGGAGAGAATCAGCGTGTCGTCATCGGCTGTCACGGCAATCACCTCGTCGCCAGCGCACAATACGGTTTCCATCGGGGGATTGAGGCGAACGCCGGAGGCGGTCTTTAGACCGAGCACGGAAGAGGTTTCAAACAATGGCAGGATCTCGCCGTAGGTCTTTCCCGCCAGTTCCGGAAAAGCGCGAAGGTAGACCTCGTCCCCATCAAAATCGAGCAGTTCGGTATAGACGGCAGAGAGGCCGGATTGACGGCAGGTCTGCGCGATGATGCGAGAGATGATGGCATCTTCGAGTATAATTTCCGCCTGCCCGCGCGCTGCAATCTGCGCCACGGCGACGTTCTTTGGCTCGCGCAGCACGGCAACAATTTGATACGGGCTTGTGCGTTCCGTTGGCGAGTTGATAACAGCAAGCAACGTTTTGATTACATCCGCGTCATTGCTCTCGTTGATGATGATGGAGCGCGCGGTGTGCAGGCTTAATAGCGCGAGATCGTTCAGATCGATCGGGCTTCCGTTTCGCGTCACGATGCGGGTGGTTTTCGTGTTCGCGATTCTGTTGCGAATCTCTTCATCCATCTCCACCTTGTCCACCGGACTTAGAATGACAATGCAGGCATTCTTGTGGTTGCTGTTGGCCTCAACCAACTCGGAAAGAATGGTAAAAATTTGACTGGACCAACCGAGAATAACAGTGTGGTTGGACTCTACGACGGCGGAGTGCCCTTTTTGCAGGGATTCCAGCTTGCTTGAAATACCGGTGGTCAGCAAACCGACAAGGATGCTGAAGATGAAGATGCCACCGAGCGTAATGACAAACATGGCAGCGACAAAGAGAAAGCTGCCCGTATCTCCGCCCATTGTGCCGGGGTCTAGTGAGCGCAGGACACCCATCCAAAAGAGCGTTAGAAATCCGGTTCCGTCGCCTGATCCCGTGATCCAGACGATGAAAGAAACGAGGGTGATCATCAGAAGTGTGACGATTGCGAGTGAACCAATCAGCGCGCCTGTCCCCTTGGACATAAGATTGTCAAAACGATATTTCAGCTTGCCTTTCATACTTTCCCCCAAAGAGTTTTTCTTCGATTTCTGTTACTACTTTATATGAAAACGCTGGCTTGTCAACGGAATTCTTTGACAGTTGAAACCATATTTTTTTCACTGGAATAATTCAGGAAGTTAAGTGAGAAAATCTCCAGATTTAGCGCCGTTTTTTCGATGTTTTTCACCTCTGGACATTCTTTCGAACATAGACATAATGAAAGTAATGGAACAATGGGTTTGTGTTGCGATGGGAGGGAATGCCTTGAAGATCGGATTCAAAATTGTGTTCTGGGTGTTGTCGCTTGCACTTGTGTTTCTGTCGTTTGTTTTATTTTTCGGCGGTCTGCTTTCGGGGGTATTGATGTTGGCAGCCGCCATCATCATAAATCCACTATTTCTACAGGGAATCCAGCTGAAAAAAGGGTTGACCGCACTGCTGACACTAGGACTCTTTATTGCCTCCATAGC
>JAEWYV010000247.1 GCA_023458615.1 Bacillota bacterium | reverse complement strand
GGGCGGCTTTGTTGTCGCTGTAACACGCGTATCACTAATTCAAATTATGCGCTGATGGGCAGGAATGATAGCTGTAATCCCAGAGGCTTGAGTATCTTGATGATGGTTTCAATGTTGGGAATCGTCTTCATCGTCTCGATGCGGGCGATGGAGGATTGAGGCAGTCCGGAACGCGCAGCAAGCTCGCGCTGTGTCAGCCCCAGCGCATTCCTTTGTTGAATGATCTGCGTAACCAAAGCGGCAAGCGCACTTGCTTCCTCAATATCGCTTTTTACGTCCGGGTTCAGCGAAGAGGCATATTCTTTATAATCTTCCCAAGATTTCATGTTCGATTCCTCACAGTTCTAGATAAATAGTCCTCACGTTCCGCTTTAGCGCGATCAATCTCGCGCTGCGGCGTCTTCTGCGTCTTTTTCCTAAAATGATGCAGTAGTACGAAGGTGTTGTTTTGACAAAAAAAGTAGAAAATTCTGTTGTCTCCGGGGCGCAGTTCCCAGATATTGTCGGCAATATGCTTAGTAATATTCTCTGGAAGGCGAGTGCCGTTTTTTTGCAATAACTCTATGCAATAGACAATCTGCTTGTGCTGAATTCGTGCATCCTTATTCTCGGTACTTCTTTTCGCCAAGTCGCACAAGAATTCCCACAATTCACTAAACCCAGTCGAATCCTCATAAAACACAACTTGATACATATACCATCCACCTAACAAGATCATGATAGCACGAAAGCTATCAAAATTCAATAATAGAAAAAGAAACACCAAAATAAAACAAAGCCACGCAAAAACGTGGCTTTGCTCGCGGATTTTGATTTACATAAACGCATTTGGCTGGGCGTCGCTGGGCATGCGCCAGTCTCCGCGCGGGGAGAGGGCAACATTGCCGATGCGTGGGCCATCCGGGATGCAATTGCGCTTGAACTGCTGAGCAAAGAAGCGGCGGATGAATATCTCATACCACTTCTCAATTGTGGCATCGTCATAGTCCCCGTCAAAGGCATACTTCGCGGTGCGGATGATCTTCTCCTTGCCTGCGCCGCGGCGGAGCATATGGTAGAGGAAGAAATCATGCAACTCGTAGGGGCCGACGATATCCTCCGTCACCTGTGCAATTGCGCCGTCCTTGGTCGGCAGCAGTTCGGGGCTGACGGGGGTATCTACAATATCGATCAACACTTCCTTGAGATCGCTGGAGGATTTCTGCGCAATGTAGCGGAGCATGGCGCGAATCAGCGTCTTTGGCACATCCGCATTTACCCCGTAGTTGGACATATGATCACCGTTATATGTTGCAAAGCCCAGCGCGAGTTCGCTGAGGTCGCCCGTGCCGATGACGAGACCGCCGTTCATATTCGCCAAATCCATGAGCACCTGCGTGCGTTCGCGCGCCTGCGCGTTCTCAAAGGCGGCATCGTGCACATCCATCGAGTGTCCAATGTCCTCAAGGTGCTTTTTCACGCTCTCGCCGATGTTGATCTCCCGCATGGAGATACCGAGCGCGTTGCAGAGCTTTTCCGCGTTTGCGCGCGTGCGGCTGGATGTGCCAAAGCACGGCATGGTCACCGCGATGACGTCCTCCGCAGGGCGGTTCAATAGAGCGAGGGCTTCCTTGCTGACGATCAGCGCGAGGGTGGAGTCCACGCCACCGGAGACGCCGATGAGCAGCTTCTTCGCCTTGGTGTGCTGAATGCGCTGCTTGAGCCCGTGGCTCTGAATTGCGAGCACCTGATCAAAGCGCGTTGCCGCATTAGCCGCGACGTCCGGCACAAACGGGGTTTTCCAGTAGGTGCGGGTGAGCTTGGTTTCCGAGAGATCCATTGAAAACGGTATGCGCACCACTTCCGTATTATCAAAGAGCTTTCTGGCAAAGCGCCGACGCTCGCGGGAAAGAAACTCCAAATCCACCTCGCTGACACAATAGCCCGCGCCAAACGGCTTGGATTCCGCTAGGAACACGCCGTTTTCGCAGATCATATCATGACCCGAGAAGACCACATCCGTCGTGCTCTCCCCGTTGCCCGCGCTGCAGAAGACATAGGCCGAGTTGGTACGCGAACTCTGGCTCTGCACCAGCATGCGGCGGTAGTCAACCTTGGTGACCGCCTCGTCACTGGCGCTGAGATTGAGCAGTATGCTTGCTCCGCAGTCCGCCAGCAGGGTAGACGGTGGAACCGCCGCCCAGAGATCCTCGCAGATCTCCACACCGACGGCAAAGAGCGGCATCTCACTGCAGCAGAACACGAGCCGGTTGCCAAAGGGCGCCTTCTGCCCGAAGAGCTCCATCTCCTCAATGGTCTCCAGTGCAGCGGCGTAGGTTCGTTTTTCATAAAACTCGCCATAGTTACCGAGGTGCGTCTTGGGGATTACGCCAAGCACCCGCCCGTTTTGCACCATGGCGGCGCAGTTATACAGCAGATGACCGAACACGATCGGCACACCGATAGCTACCAGCATATCGCTACCCACGGTCGCGCGGGTAATGCGCTCCAGCGCGCGCATCGCGGCATCGGTAAGTGCTGTGCTCAGCACAAGGTCCCCGCTGGTGTAGCCGACGATGACGAGTTCCGGCAGCACAAACACCTTAACTCCGTCCGCCTCCGCGCGGTGAATGAGCGATATAATCGCGTCCGCGTTGTATTCGCAGTTGGCAATCTGAATATCCGGCGTTCCGGCGGCAACCTTGACAAATCCATCTTTCATGTAAGACATCTTCTCCATTCGGTTTGGTGGCCCTTTTTCTTATGCTCATTCTATGCAATGACGGGGTATCTGTCAATCTTCCGCCCGCGCTGATGGCTTTGTCTGTATATAGTTACGAAATTGTGAAATTCGAGGAAGTTGCGCGCAATCGATAATGAACGACTTATAAACGTGGTATAATAGCGCCGAAATCGCCCCATCACGCGAAAAGGATCCACGCGGCTCGGGGGGGACGCAAGGAGAAAAATATGCTTACCATTGAACACTTAACCAAATCCTACGGCGGAGAAGTCAAGGCGGTGGACGATCTTTCCATCTCTGTTCTGCCGGGAGACCTCTATGGCTTTATCGGCCACAACGGCGCGGGAAAGACCACGACGCTGCGCGCCGTCGCCGGGATACTGTCGTTTGACAGCGGAGTAATCCGCGTGGACGGCAAAAACATTGCGCAGGAGCCCATCGCCTGCAAGCGGGAGATGGCGTACATTCCGGATAACCCCGACTTGTATGAGCATCTGACAGGGATTCAATATCTCAATTTTGTTGCCGATATCTTTGGCGTAAGCGAGCAGGATCGTGACGAACGGATCCAGAAATATGCGGATGCGTTTGAGATGACGCCGCGGCTCAACGACCTCATCGGCAGCTGCTCCCATGGCATGAAGCAGAAGATCGCTTTGATCTCCGCGCTGATTCGTCAGCCGAAGCTGCTGTTGCTGGATGAACCGTTCGTCGGCCTCGATCCCAAGGCGGCACACACGCTTAAGGGGTTTTTCCGCGAACTTTGCGACAACGGGAGCGCAATCTTTTTCTCGACGCATGTGCTGGAGGTTGCCGAAAAGCTCTGCAATAAGATTGCGATCATCAAAAACGGTCGATTGATCAAGGCTGGAAACATGGACGAGGTCAAGGGCGACGATTCGCTTGAGGCGCTGTTTTTGGAGTTGACAGAGCATGCGTGAGTTTTGGATTTTAACAAAATTGCAGGTGAGCTCCCTTTTTGGGATCAATAAAATCCTGCATATGAAAAACGAAGAGGAAAAAAAGCAGGGCAAGCGCTCGCTGGGCTCCCTGATCGCCATGGTGGTTGCCTTCGGCTATCTTTCCGTATTCTACAGCATCGTGTTATCCAAGGCGTTTGCCTCCATCGGCATGTTACCCTCGCTTTTGGGCATGATGGCGCTGGCCTGCAGCCTGCTCATTCTCGTGTTTTCGATCTTCGAAACCAAGGGGGTTCTCTTTGGCTTTGGAGATTTTGATATCGTCATGAGCTGGCCGGTGGATGTGCGCGCGGTTGCGGCAAGCAGGGTATCGAG
>JAEWYV010000246.1 GCA_023458615.1 Bacillota bacterium | reverse complement strand
GGAATCCGCGAGGTTGGCTGCAATGGCTGCCGCGCCCGCGCTGCCCGCTTCGGCAACGACGACTGCGCCGGCTAAGCTTGCGGCATCGGAATATTTCGCTGCGTCAGCCGTGCGGATGACGACCACCTGCTGATTCTTGAGATAGGAGACGGTAAAGTCCATGTTGGCCTTGCGTTCTTCGGTGACGGTAAGGCCGTTCCAGATGCAGTCAATCTTCTTGCCTGCGAGCTCTAATTCCTTGGTGTCCCAGTCAATCTCTACAAACTCCGGTTTGAGATTGAGTTTTGCGCAGACCGCCTCGGCAAACTCGGTATCAAACCCGATAAGCGTTCCGTTTTCGGTATAGTTCATGGGCGCATACTCGGTATAGCCGATAACCAGCGTGCCTTTGGACTGAATATAGCTCCAGTCGTCATCGGCGGCTGCGGCGGGGGCGGCTGGGGCGGCGCAGGCGACGCTGAGTATGAGCATCATAACCGTCAAGAGCAGGGCAAGTGTTTTCTTCATGATTTCATCCTCCTGTGATCCGGGTGGATCTTCTATTGGGTCGAATTCGTTCAACGTTTAGCACTATACCACTTTAGCGCGGTGAAGCGCAAGAGCAAAAGCACATTTATGAACTATATATTTTTCTATAGGGGGACCATCGCCGGATAGGGGGGAGCAGACGACAGAGCGAAGACAGAAAGAGTCAGAGCGTCACAAACAGAGATAGACAACAAAACCACAAATAATTGTTCAGCAATATCCATGCGCGTTGATTTGTGAAAAAATAAAACAAAACATGTCGAATCCGAAAAGTTTGTCTGGAATTTATCGACGCACCCAAAAGCTTGTGCTATACTTTGCGCGTTACCAAAGGAGGAATATCCATGAAAAAAATTGTTGCTGCGGCGCTTGCCCTTGCGGTGAGCTTTACGCTTTTTATACCCATTGCACTGGCGGATGAAGACGGACAGGAGCGCGTCACCATGGGCGCGGACCTGACAGATCGGCAACGAGAGGCCGTTTATTCTGATTTCGGGATTGAAGAGGGCACCGTTACGGAGCTTTCTGTCACAAACGATGAGGAGCGCAGCTACCTGGAGGGCCTCGTACCCGATGGAAAGATTGGCAGCGTCGCGCTTTCGTGCATCTATATCAAGACCCTTCCCGAAGGATCGGGGCTCAGCATTGAGATTCACAACATCAACTACTGCACCGAGGATATGTATAAAAACGCCCTTGCGACCGCAGGCATTGCAGACGCACGCGTGATTGTAAGCGCTCCATTCCCCGTCTCCGGCACGGGTGCACTGACGGGCGCCTATAAGGCATATGAGGACATCACGGGCAATTCCCTCTCCAGCCTTGCAAAGGCGGCGGGCGCGGAGGAGCTGGTCGTCACCGGCGAACTCGCCGAGTACATCGGCAGCGACGACGCGACACAGATGATCAACGAGCTCAAAAACATGCTCGACAAAACGCAGGGAATGACGGATGACGAAGTGCGCGCCGAGATTAAGAATCTTGCGCAGATGTATAACGTCTCCCTGACCAATGCGCAGCTGGAGCAGGTTCTCTCGCTGGTTCGTAAACTGGAAGGGCTGGATGCCGATCAACTGCAAGATCAGCTCGTAGGCATCGCAAAAGCCGCGCAGACTGCAAACAAGGTTGGCGAGGTGACGAGCAAGGTTTTTACCGATGTTAAGGGGTTCTTTGCCTCCGTCGGCAGCTTCTTCTCCGGCGTGTTTGGCTCGAAAACCGAATAAGATGATCGCAGCGCCGCATTGGCGCCAGTGAGAGGATACCGTGCCCTGCGGTATCCTTTTTTTCGCAATATTTGGGGATAAGGTTCTTATTTTGAACGATTTTGCAACACTAAGAAGTGGGTTTTCCGGCGCGCAATATCACTGTATTTTGTGTCAAAAGGGTGAACTGTTTACAATATAACAACAAAATACCCATACTGGGATGCTATAATGATTCCGACATTATCACGCATAAGAGCGTTGATCGCCCTTGTTTAATAGGAGGCACTAGACATGGACTACGATAAAAACCGATACAACCCTGAATCCGACCGTCAGAATCAGCCAAGGAACAGCTACGGCTCCTCTGGCTCTTCTTATGGCGCGGAGCGGGGGAATGCCTCCTCCAATCGACAGGGGCAGAGCCGCCCTTCCGCCGGCGAGCGCGGCACTTCCAGCCGTAGCTATGGTGATGTAGACGAATATGGCTATAGCAGAAGTGCATCCTCCGCTAATCGCGCGCAAAGCAGCGGAAGCGCAAATGGTAATTGCACTTCCTCCAGCGGGTCTTCTTACGGCAATCGCGCGCCCTCCGGTGGAAGCTCCTACGGAAATCAAACCTCCTCCGGCGGGAGCGAATACGGCAGTCGCGCATCTTCCAGCGGCAGTGCATACGGCGCAAACAGGCCGTCTTCTTCGAGTGGTGCTTCCTCTCGCAGCGGATATTCCGGCAGCGGATATTCCGGTTCCGGGTCTTCCGGTTCGGGCGGCAGCCGCGGATATAGCTCCTCCGGCGGCGGTTATAGTCAACCACCTAGAAAGAAGAAAAAAAAGAAGCGCCGTATGCGCATCCAGCCACGGCTGTTCTTCATCGCGGCCATCACACTGGTTTCCATCGCGCTGGTCATCGTTGGCATCAAAGCGCTAAACGCCTCCAACAACGCCGCGCCGCAGAGCGCGGAGACAAGCCAGAAACCGGGGCTGTTTGCAGAGATTTTTAAAACGCCAACCCC
>JAEWYV010000245.1 GCA_023458615.1 Bacillota bacterium | reverse complement strand
TCGATGCCAAGGGAGGTGGTGTTCCAGTCGGTGATATGCGTTGTGTTTGTTTGACTCATTGTAACCCTCAATCCCGTTCATACAACATCGCAAACCGCCATCGCTCTGTTTCGCGCTTGTTTGCGCGCCGATGCAATCGTAGTTTGCGATGTGATATTAACTATTTTACGCTTTGCGTGTGCGCATTTTGTTCGTGTAACCGTTTTGCCAGATGCCGCTTACTTCCGTCTCTCTCTGGCAGACTGCAAAAGAATTTTGAACGAACCATTTTCACGAATGGCGAGCACGACGCTCTGCAATAAGATGAAGAAGCACAGCATCAAACCGGTGGTGATGCTCTGCCAATACGGCTCGCGCAGGCCGGAAGCAATGACGATGTTGCTGATGGTCTTGAGCGAGAGCACGCCAAAGAGCGTACCAAACACATTGCCAACGCCGCCTGTCAACAGCGTTCCGCCAATAATGGAGGAGGCGATCGCCTGCATCTCCGCCGCTGTTGCGTTGGAGGCATTGCCTGCGCCCGTATGCAGCAGATATACGTAGCCGCCGATGCCGGAGAGCAGTCCACAGAGCAGATAGGAGAAAAATTTCGTACGTTTTACATTGATGCCCAACATCAATGCGCTCTGGTTGTTTCCGCCTACTGCGTATAGATTACGCCCAAAGCGCGTCCATCGCAGCATGATGAATACCAGGAGGACAACGGCTAACGCAATAGCGACACCCAGCTCAATTCTCGCAGGGATGAAATTGCCCGTTTTGCCGTAGGAGCCGATGCCCGGGATGACAATTCGAAACTCCTTAAGTGCAAGAAATGTCTCGTGCACTGCGGTGCGCGGAGCCGAACTCACAATTGTCGTCATGCCCTTTGCAAAGAACATGCCCGCAAGTGAAACAATAAACGGCTGAATCTCCAGATACGAGACCAGAAATCCCTGCACCAAGCCGAACGCAAGCCCAATCGTCAGCGCAATCGCGATAGATCCGCCGACGCTACCGCTATGATCATCCAGATAGACAACGCAGATCATGGTAATCAGCGCGGTAATGCCGCCAACGGAGATATCGATTCCGCCAGCGATCATGACAATGGTCAATCCGCAGGAGAGGACGATTAGAAACGCGTTGTTATTGAAGATGTCTAAAAACTGTTGCGGATTTAAAAATCCGCCACCCCAGACCGCCATCGCCAGCGCATACATGCCCACGAATGTAAAAATCGTGATTGCAAGCAGCAGGTTGGTATTGGAGATTGGTTCTCTTGTGCGCTCCAGTCGCGTTGTGGTTGATTTGTCTCTTTTGCTTGCCATATGTTTACATCTCCACAACTTTCATCGGTTTGGTAAATAGCTTGTCACGCAGCATCAGAGCGTACCGTTTCACAACCGGCGAACCCAACACAACGATGGCAATGATGACAATTGCCTTATATGCTTTGACCGCTGTGGACGAAACCTTCATCGCATAGAGCGTAATGGTCAGCGCCTGAATGATATAGGCGCCGATAACTGATCCGGTCAGGCTGAATTTTCCGCCGCCAAGCGCATTACCGCCGATGGCAACGGCCAAAATTGCGTCCATCTCGATATCCAGCAGCATTGTCTCATGGTTAATTAACCCCATGCGGCTGACACCGATGCAGCCCGCCATCGCCGTGCAAACACCCAGCATCATGAAGGACATAAGCTTGATCCAAACCGGATTGATGCCGTTGAGCCGCGCGGAGCGCTGGTTGATGCCGACCGTCTGCGTGTAGAGGCCAAGGTTGGTGAAGCGCAGCAACAGCGACACCATAATCCCAAATACGATGACGATCAAAATTGGTGTCGGAATCGGTATGCCCGGAATAAAGCTGCCGATATAGCCTAAAAGCGGACTTTCTACCGTAGGCGTCGCGCCGCCATTGATCCAGTAGGCAATCGGTCGTCCTGCGGTAAAGAGAATCAACGTCGCGATCATCGGCTGAATCTTAAACACGGCAACCAGCGTGCCGTTGAACATGCCAAAGAGAATAGCCACGACGCAGCTGGCCAAGAATGCAAGCAGAATCATCGGCATGGAGATGTTGTGCTCACGCAAGATGCGGACAAACACGCTGCCCGCAATCGCTGCCAGCGCACCAACGCTGATGTCCTGTCCGCCGCAAGCCGCGGTAACCAGCGTCATACCGATGGCAAGAATGGCAAGCTCCGAAGCACCGTTTAAAATGCTGATGATATTGCCGGAGAGAACGGAGTTTCCCGCGTTGTTGGTTGTAATACTCAGCGAAAAGAACCCGACATCGCGGATTAAATTAAAGACGACCAGCAGCAGCAGCGCAAAGAGCGGCACCACCAGCTGTGACTTCATCAGTTTTTGTAGCTTCTTACCCATTTTGTGCCGTCTCCCCCGCAATCGTGCGCATGATTTTGGACTGCGTCATGTCCTCATTTCTCAGTTCGCCAACAATCTTGCGATCCCGCAGCACAAGTAGCCTTGAGCAGGTGCGCAGCATCTCCTCAATTTCGGAAGAGATGAACGTAACGCTCACGCCCTCCTCGGCAAGCTTGAGCACGAGCTTTTGAATTTCGACCTTGGTGCCAACGTCGATTCCGCGCGTCGGTTCGTCCAGAATCAAATACTGCGGCTTGGTGAGCAGCCAGCGAGCCAGAATTGCCTTTTGTTGGTTGCCGCCGGAGAGGGACTTGATCGGTGTATCCGCAGACGCGGTCTTGATGCCCAACAGCTTGATATATTCGTCGGCAAATGCCTCCGCCTCCGCCTTGGAAAACGGGCGGAAAAAGCCGCGCAGTACCTGCAACGCCAGAATGATATTATCACGAACGGAAAGATCCTCTACGATGCCGTCCTGCTTTCGGTCTTCCGGCAGATAGCCGATTCCCTGTTTCATCGCGTCCTTCGGTTTATTGATTTTGACGCAGTTTCCATTGATCTTAACCTTCCCGCCCGTCACCTTATCCGCGCCGAAGATGGCACGCACACATTCGCTGCGTCCCGAGCCGAGCAGGCCGGTGAAGCCATTGACCTCACCCTTATCAATCTGAAAATCAAACGGCTTTGTGCCTGCGGCGCTGGAAAGTCCAACCGCCTCAAAGACCGGTACGGAGTGGGCATCGTCCCGCTGCAAAGCGCGGCTGTGCATCGCCGAGATATCGTCGAGCTCCTTGCCCATCATTTTAGAGATGAGTTGCACGCGCGGCAGATCCTTGATTTCATACGCGCCAACCAACTCGCCGTTGCGTAAAACGGTGATTCTGTCGCATACCTCATAAACCTGTTCCAGAAAATGTGTGATGAAGATGATGCCGACACCGCGCGACTTTAGATCGCGCATCAGCGAAAAGAGTTTGCTAACCTCGCGCTCGTCCAGCGAAGAGGTCGGCTCATCGAGGATGAGTACTTTACATTCCATGTCTACGGCGCGCGCAATGGCAACCATCTGCTGCACGGCGAGCGAGCAGGTGGAAAGCTGCTGCGTCGCCCTCGCCGGAATATTCAATTTCTGCAGGATTTCATCTGTCCTCGCTTCCATCGAGCGCCAGTTTACAAAGCGGTAATTGCCGCGGCCGATAAACATGTTTTCGGCTACAGTCAGATTGGGACAGAGTGTTATTTCCTGATAAACCGTGCTGATGCCAACATTCTGGGCATCCTGCGGAGATTTAATCGAAATCTCGCGGCTCAAATCGGAAAGAAAAATTTGGCCGGCATCCTTGGGGTACACGCCCGTGAGAACCTTGACCAAGGTGGACTTCCCGGCTCCATTCTCACCCATCAGGGCGTGGATTTCGCCTGCGTTCAGGGTAAAATCAACATTATGCAGCGCTCTCACGCCGGGGAACGACTTGCAAATGTTGCGCATGGACAAGACGATGTCGTTTGGCATAGGGGGTTACCATCCTTTATGCGATGCGGGTTCCTGAAAATGGCGGCGCGAGTATGCAGAACAAGTCTGCATACTCAGCACCGACATCTCAGATTCAAACTCCCTCAGGCGGGAGAATGTTCATTTTGGATTTGCCGTTTATTCGCCGAGACCGTAGGTGTCGATGTCCGCCTGCGTAATCGTCGTGGCATCAAAGCCGCGCTCCTCGGAGATGACCTTCTTCTGGGTCAGGGTCTCGCCTGCTTCGAGCTTCTGGATCATGTCAGAGATCACAGTCGCCTGGAAGGGGCTGCACTGGCCGTCATAGTTCCAGTTGCCAGCGAGCAGCTCGCGGAGCGCCCACTTGTTGCAGTCAAAGCCCATCACGATGACGGCCTTGCCGACGCCGTGGGTGATGCCCGCTTCGTCAAGTGCCGCAACGGCGCCCTTTGCCATACCGTCGTTCTCGGCGTAGATGACGTTGAACTCTTCCTTGGAGTTGATGACCGCTTCCACGATCTTCTTTGCTTCTGCTTCGTCCCAGGTGGCGGTCTGCTGCACAACCTTGGTCATGGTGCCGGCTGCAAATTCAGCATCCAGCGCCGCGGTGCGGCCGATCTGAGCATCCGAACCCATTGCGCCTTGGATGTGGATAACCTTGTAGGAATCCAGCTTCTGCGCTTTGAGCCATTCCACGGCGGTGACGCCTTCCTGCGACATGTCGGAGACGACGGCGGCTTCATAGTTGCTCTCGTCCGTATTGATCATACGGTCGAAGAGGAACACCTTGATGCCGGCTTCCTTCGCGCTGGCAAGGATGGCATCCCAACCATCGGTCGCAGCTGCGGAGATGAGCAGGTAGTCTACGCCATCGGTGATGAACTGGGCCGCTGCGTTGAGCTGCTCGTCGTTCTTCAGGCTGTAGAAGGTGGAGACCGCATAGCCGTTGGCTTCCGTGAAGACTTTCTCAAAGTCCGCAACGTTCGCTGCACGGTATCCGGATTCTGCCGGCGGGTTGTTGATGATGCCGACTTTGATTAGCGCCGGTGCTGCCGGTGCTTCCGTTGCTGCCGCAGGGGCTGCGGTTGCGTCTGCTGCCGGTGCTTCGGTTGCGGCTGCCGGTGCCGGAGCTGCGCAAGCTACGAGACCAAGCGCCATGATGGCAACGAGGAGGAGAACAATAATTTTTTTCATGGTTCCGATTTCCTTTCAGATTTTAAAGATGTGATGTATAGACGTGCGATCGCCAGTTGCGATCCGCGTAATCCTTATATCATACGCAAAAATGAAATCCAATCCCTTCGGCGCAATCGCATAAGAATGTCAACCAACTTGAATATATAACCTACTGGACGGAAAATCGGATATGATTCTGCCTCCATTTCGCCGTAATTTTTTCAACATTCACCGTAAAAAACCAATACTCGCTTCGATGGGTTGTAGCACGTAAAAACGAAGACTCTGCAATGCGCAAAGTCCCCGTTTATTGCTCAATATCCTCTGCTGTCTATCATTTCCTGTGTAATGGTGAAGCTTTCAAAATAGGTCTCGTCAATGTATTTCTCCCGCTCCACCGTTTCGCCGCGCTCCATGCGCTGAATCATATCGGCAACATACGGCCCTTGCAGCGGATTGCATTCCACATTCAAGGCAATCTTTCCCTCGCGGCAATAGGTCAGCCCCAGCTTCGTTGCGTCAAAGGAGATCACGATCACGCCGCCGCTCGCGCTGCAACTTAAGCCCGCCTCCTCCATCGCGTCGATGGCGCCGAGCGCCTCGCCGTCGTTCTCGCAGTATACAACATCGATATCCTTGGTCTGCTTGAGGATCGCACCCATGACCTCATATGCCTTGGCACGCGTGAAGTCTCCGCATTCTTGCGCCACGATCTGCCAGTTTGCGTTGTGCGCCAGCGCCTGCTCCAGCGCCGCGGTTCGCCCAATTTGCGCGGAGGAACCGATGGTCCCCTGAATGTGTACAATATTGACCGATTTTTGCGTTCTTCCCTGCCGGGTGAGCAGGTTCTCAAGCCAGTTGATGGCGGTGTCACCCTCTTTTCGAAAGTCCGAACCGATATAGGCGGTGTAGAGACTACGATCCGACACCTCGATATCGCGGTCGATGACGATGACCGGTATCCCCGCGTCCCGCGCCTCCAGCAAAATTGAATTCCAGCCCGTCTCTACACGCGGCGAGAATACAATATAATCCACATCCTGCTGAATAAAGGTACGGATGGCGCGAATCTGGTTTTCCTGCTCATTTCGCGCATCGTCAAAGATCAATTCGAACCCGTTCTCCTCGCTCAGGGCGGATTTCATGCTCTCCGAGTTGGCAACGCGCCATTCCGACTCCGCGCCCACCTGGGAAAAGCCGACCAGAATCGTATCACGCATATTATCATCCGTGTCCCCCGTCTGGACAAGCCTGAGCCCGCATCCCGCAAACGTGGTAAAACACAAAACCGCACAGCAGAGCAAGCTAAATAGTCTCTTCATGCGCCCATCTCCTTCTCGCTGGTCTTCATGGGAATCTTGACATATATCTTTGTGCCGATGTCCGGCGTACTCTCCAGAGAAAGCCCGTATTCGGTGCCGAACAAAATCTGAATTCGCTGGTGCACGGTGCGCAGCCCGAACCCCTCCGGCCTGCCGTCCGCCAGTGAATCCCGCAGTTCCTGTAGTCGCTCCGCGCTCATGCCGCTGCCGTCGTCCGCAACCTCCAGAATAATGTTGTCACCCTGTACGCATCCACTGACGCGAATGAGGCCCTTTCTCCGGCGAATCTTGATTCCATGATACAGCGCGTTCTCCACCAGCGGCTGTAGGGTCAGCTTTGGCAAAATGTATTTATCCAGCTCCTCCGGAATGTCGATTTCATACTCCATTAGATCGCGATAGCGCATATGCTGAATTTCCAGATAGCTCTTGATGTGCTGCTGCTCCTCTTTGAGCGTAATGACATTTTGCCCGCGGCTGAGCGAAAAGCGAAAGAAGTTGGAGAGACTGCCAACCATATTGACCGACTCGGTGATCTCGCCGGATTCGATGAGCCAGACGATGGTGTCCAGCGTGTTATAGAGAAAATGCGGGTTAATCTGCGCTTGCAGGAGAGCGAGCTCCGTCCGCCTGCGCTGTTTTTCCTGCTCCGTGTTGCGCTCAATCTGTCGCTTGAGGTGGCCTACCATGTTTTCGATGCCGTCGGAGAGCAATTGCACCTCCTCCACATCCGCCTGAATTGGTTCGCAGACAAGTAATCCGCCGCGCCCGATGGTGACCAGTCGGTCGCAGAGCATATCAATCGGGTCGACGATGCGGCGGCTGAGTTTTCGTGAGTAGCTCAACAGGATAAACAGCAGCGCAAGCGCGAGCACAACGATAACGCCCATGAACACCACCATATTGGTAATCATGGTGGATTGCAGCGCGTCCAGATGTACCGCTTCATAATACAGATAGGTGTACATGTATTCCTGAATCATGTCTGCCATGACATAGATGTTGTCATTGAGCTGACTCATGCGGGAATCATAGCCTTCCGTCCGGGCTATTTCCTGCATCTTGTCCTCCAGGTTGTGGCAAAGGTTTAACACGCTGTTGATGGCGCGGAGGCTGTCTCGCTCCGCGGTTGTGTCAATCAGCTTCCGCGCAATCGCCTCGGCGGACTTAACCTCCTCGGTCGGCATGCCAACGGAGTATTGGCTGTCGATCACGTAATAGTACATCTTTGTTTTGATGGTATCCGTGAAATCACGGTTAAAATCCGAAGCCGTGGTCACATTGTTCAAGATGGAATTATACTGCAAGCCATATCCAATGCTGATGGCCACCACCAAAATAATGATCAGCATCAATGGTATGGTGACAATCAGAATCATCTTCCAGAGCTTTTTTTGCATGGTGGTCTTCGTGCTCTTGCTCGTCCAGTTGATATTTTCTATCACCGCTTGTCTCCTCTACGGTATTCACTCGGCGTGCACCCGGCTACTTTTTTGAACACAAAGCTGAAATAGTGTGAATCCCGAAACCCGACGGCGAACGCAATCTCACTTGAGCGCATGTCCGTTTGGCGCAGCATGCGCTTGGCCTCGGCAATGCGCTTTCCGGTTAGATATTCGATAAACGTCTGCCCCATCTCCTGGCTGAACATAGCCGAAAAATAGTTCGGGCTGATGTTTACCTTTTGCGCCACGCGATCAAGCGAGATCGTTTCTTCAGTATAATTCTTGTCGATAAACCCGATCGCTTGCGCCAAAAGATCGCGTTGCTGTTTGCGGCTTTCGAGATCCCGCAAGCCGATTGCATGCAGCATGATCTGGCGCGCGTAGTGACGCACCTCACCCGGAGAAGAAATCGTGTCTCTTGGGCGAAGCTCCGGCGGCCAATAGCTCTCGCTCCGGCTACCAATGGACTCCAGATACGCCGCTGAAGCAAAATAGACGGTCATCGTTAAATAGCGGCAGAACATTGGCAACGGAACAGAATCGCCGACTGCGCTCTCCAGCAACTGATCGATAAACTGGTCGATCTCCTCCGCCGTTCCTCCGCTTAAGAAGCAGCGTATGCGCTCCTGGTCGATCTCCTGATTTGCAGATCGGTTGTTTGCGCCGCTCTTGCCACGCAGGTTTTGTATGCTCGCCTCCGTGAGGATATGTTCCTCCGGAGAAAGGTAGCGATAGGAGAGAATACGGCTTGCCTCGGTAAAGCAGGCGGGCAGCGCGCTCAGACGTGAGACCGCGGTTCCGCAGCCGATATGCCAATTGACCTCGTGTCCAGCCCCGACACAAAGGGTTTCGAGATTGCTCACGCAATCCCTGGTCCAATTGCCAACCTCCTCCTGCGTGCCTTTTACCAGAACCGCATAGGTTGAGATGTTCCAACGGAACAGAATCAACTCCGCATGGCTCACCAGCATCTTGGTCACCTGTTCCTGCAGGGTCGCAAGCGCATCCGAATATCCCTCCGGAGCGCTGGCATCATACGCCGCGCTGCTCAGGGAAAAGAGCAGGATATTATAGTAGGGTGCGTTCAGTTCGATGTCCAGAGATTTTGCGGTCTCTGAAATTTCCGAAACGCTCAATCCGCCGGTCACAATCTGCTCAAAAAAGCGTCTGCGGGAGAACACCTCATATTCCTGCGCCTCACGCTGGAACATCGCGAGATATTCCCGCTGCTGCTGCTCAACCTCCATCTTTTTTTGCAGGGATATCAGCAGTTCGACAAGCTTTTCTTTGATGACGGGCTTGAGCAGATATTGCTCCACGCCCATGCGAATCGCCTGCTGCGCATAGGCAAAGTCGTCATACCCGCTGATGATGACAATTTTGGTGCGCGGCAGTTCCTTTCGAATCAGCTCACTCAGCGCAAGCCCGTCCATAAACGGCATTTTAATATCCGTGATCAACAGGTCGGGTTGAATCTGCCGAATTAACGGCAACGCAAGCTCTCCATCCGGCGCATCTCCGGCATATTCAAAGCCGTACTGCTCCCACTGGATGTTTTTTCGTATTCCTTCACGCATCACAATTTCATCTTCGACAAGAAAAACCTTAAACATGGACTATCCCCTTCTGACGGGCAAATATCTTGATTGATATGATGTGCATAGACCCCCATAAATTATGTTCTGTTTTACAACAATCAACAATAGATTTTTTTATGAAATTGGTCGGATTTTGTGGCATCCACGCCCGGATGAAGCAGACAGCCGCTTTGATGATGGACAGTTGTATAGCATTTGAATCAAATCCGTGTCACCTGAACCCTCGCCTGTCTGGCAAAACGGTTGACAGAAGTCTTATTCGGTATTATTATATCGATATTATATATCGATATTTAGTAATCGATATATATACAACCCGCACGATACTACGCCGGAGGAACAAGACACACATGCAAACATCATTTGACTATGGCGTGCTGGATGAAATTTTGCAGGCCAACGGCTTGCAGGAATCCGCCGTCATCGCCATTCTGCAGGACATTCAGGAGCACTATCGCTATCTGCCGCGGCAAGTGTTTCCCTACCTCGCCGAAAAAATGCGCATCAGCGAGGCCCGCATCTTCTCCGTAGCAACATTCTACGAGAATTTCTCTCTGGAGGCAAAAGGGCATTTTGTCATTCGCATTTGCGACGGAACCGCCTGCCATGTTCGTAAATCCATCCCGATTTTGGAATTTTTGCGCAAAGAACTGCATTTGAGCGAGGAAAAGCGCACAACGGATGACTTGGGCTTCACGGTTGAGACGGTGTCCTGCCTCGGCGCATGCGGGCTTGCCCCCGTGCTGACGGTAAACGACAAGGTCTATCCCGCCATGAC
>JAEWYV010000244.1 GCA_023458615.1 Bacillota bacterium | reverse complement strand
GAAGGGAACCGATGTTTACACCTACCTCAACATTGGCTCCATCGAGACCTTTCGCGAAGGCTACGACGACTTGAAGCGCTTCTCCCTCGCCCCATACGACAATTGGCCGGATGAATTTTGGATGGATGTTTCACGCACAGAGTGGCAGAGCTTCATCGCAAACGAAGCTGCAGCGCTGGCGCAAAAAGGCGTGGACGGGTTCTTTCTGGATAATGCAGACGTTTACTATCTCTACCCCACGCAAGATGTTTACAACGGTTTAATTGCGATCCTGCAATCCCTTGGGCAGTACGGAAAGCCCATCCTGATGAATGGCGGAGATGTGTTTGTAACCCAGGCTGTACTCGATGCTAGAAGCCCGCTAGAGGCCATTACAGGCGTCAATCAGGAGTGTGTGTTCACGAGTATCAACTTCGAGTTGGGAACGCTTGGACGGCAGGACAGCGAGAATTTCCAATACTATGAAAATTATCTTGTGCGCTGTCAGTCTGCAGGACTGGATGCGTATTTAACGGAATATGCGGCAACCAATAGCAGCATAGAAACAGAAATCAAGCAATATTGCGACAAGAACGGATTTCAATACTATCTATCCCATTCCATTAATCTTGATGGAAAATAAGAGCACTGAAGCAAACCGAAAAAAGCAGGATTTCCCTGCTTTTTTGCGTACATATATTTAGAAATTCCCTTGAAATACGGCGTCTGTATCGAGACAGAGATACTGAACTGCGGTTCGCCCCGAAGTCAGCGCGACCGGCAACCCACCGGGCGACATGAGACGCTGCCCCGCAAAATACAGATTCTGTATGCTCTGCGGCTTGCCAGAATAACTGACATTCCCCTTCCTCTTTGTCATCAGCGTCATCCAGGAACCCTTGTATGAACCAAGGTAGCGTTCATAGGTTAAGGGTGTTGCAACATCCCAGACGGCAACCGTTCCTTCAAGTTTAGGATATTTTTGCACGAGTTCGCGAATCACCGCATCCGCTACCTTTTGCTTCTCCGCTTCATAGGTTCCGTTTTTCACGCAATCCTTCCAGAAATCGTAACTATCTCCGATCAGCGCAGTGGTAAGCGCAGTACATCCCTTTGGTGCATACCCATCCACTCCTGCATAGTTGTTATATCCGAGGCTTGTATAGGATAGATCGCCGATCCGGATTGGTTCTTTTGTTGGGAACGTACAGCTCTCCGGCAAGTCGGAACAGTCTGCCTCTACGCCGATGCCGACGAAAACATCCATCATCGGATTCGTTTCTGCACGCATCTTCTCGGCCCAGGGTTCGTGAATCGGCTCTGCAAACAACGTATCGATAGCACTGAGCGTATCTCGCGTTACGATCACCGCGTCAGCCTCTACTCGTTCTCCGCTGACAAGAACGCCTTTTGCGATGCCGCCCTCAACCAGCACCTGATCAACATGCCTGCGATATTGGATTACTCCGCCGAGTGATTCAAAGTTCCTTGCCATTCTCCCAGCCATTGCGAGCGAGCCGCCTTCGGGATAGCCGCCATCCCCTGCGGCGAGTGTTGCGATTGTAAACAACACACCTGAAGCCGCATAATCCTCGCCAATCATATTCAACAACAGATTTTGAATTTGTTTGCTCTGGAAGCGTTCTGCAAGCTCCCTAGCTGACATGTTTTGATAATACTTCATGCGAGGCATGGCGGGCATCATGGCAAACAACATCGAAAGCGGTAATTTAGCCGGGTATTTTGCTTTTAGATTCGGTAGATTCATCGCCGGCATCTGCACGCGCGTAAACTTCTTTACATCCGAGCAGAGACGGTCAATCTCTTGCTTATCAACGGGTGATAATTCGGTCAGATGTTGTTTGAGCGTGTCAATGTCGCGATACAAACCAGCGCGCTTTCCGTCCGTTTCATAATTGAAGAACGGATCACGATTATGAATCTTGACTGAATCATCCAGCGCTCCAACCTCACGCCAGAGCTTGTTGAGCTGCGTTTTTGGTGAAGAGCCGGTTAACCAATGCAGCCCGCCTTCAAAATAGTATCCCTTCCTACGCCAGCTGGTCGAGGCACCGCCGGGAATGCTATGGCTTTCATAGATTGTGACGTCAAATCCACTTTGCCGCGCGTAGATACCTGCCGAAAGGCCTGCTATGCCGGCACCAACAATGATGATCTTCTTCATGTTTCTATCCCCCACTTTATTGCTTGCTTTTGTTCACGTATGATATCGGTGATCCATCGTGCATTCGGACAAGGCATGTCCGAATGCGTCGCGAGCGTTTCCGCAATGCCCTGAATAGCGCTCCAGAACGCAATAGAGAGCGCCATGGGATCTCCGGGTCGTATGCTGCCGAGCGCCTGCCCTTTCTGCATGATGGCTGCAGTTGGCGTATAAACATCGAAACCAGCCAACCGCTCTTTTACACTCGCGGGAACATCTTCGCTGTAATAAGCCTGGTGCATGAGCACAAACATCTTTGCGACAAATGGTTCGGTATGAATGTAGCTCAGGATGCGTTCTGCGGTCTCTTCAAAAAATACCATCGGCTCCATTTGCGTCGGCTGAACGCTGCTCATTGGCCCTTCTATGCCAAGCTCGACT
This sequence comes from Bacillota bacterium, assembly GCA_023458615.1. GTDB lineage: Bacteria > Bacillota > Clostridia > Christensenellales > CAG-138 > UBA7703. The sequence continues at coordinate 1,065 of JAEWYV010000244.1, read as the reverse complement.
AGGGTAAGATACAGCTCTTCTTTTGAAGCGTAATAGTGAAACAGCAGCCCGACACTCATGCCGACAGCCCCTGCGATATCCTTAATGGTGGTTCCCGAATATCCCTTTTGAATGAACAGGCTTAATCCCGCATACAATATTTCCTGCCTGCGTTTCTCTTTTTGATCATCCCGAATCGTCATACGCTTGCTCCCTTACAGAGAATCTAAAATTGAATATATGTTCAATGAATCATCGTTCAATTTATATCACGTTCCCATCTGTTTGTCAACACATCGCTTCTTATGTGCCAAATGCACTTTACAAGAACGAAGGGGCGGAATACTATTAGTACAGGACATCTGAAACGAGGTGTTAAAATGATGAAAAACAGCATGCCCGTATTGTTTGTCGGCCATGGGTCGCCAATGAATGCAATAGAGGATAACCCCTATTCCCGCGCATGGAGCGCGCTTGGAAAATCGCTTGAAAAACCAAAGGCGATTCTATCCATCTCCGCACATTGGTTTACGCGAGGTACAAAAATCAATAATGAACCGATGCCAGCGCAGATATATGATATGTATGGCTTTCCGGATGAATTGTATCAGCTCAAATATCCTGCTCCCGGTTCGCCGGAGCTTGCCAAACGTGTACAGGAACTTCTCGGCAACAGTGTCACTGTTGACAATCACTGGGGCATTGATCATGGCGCGTGGTCGGTATTAAATCGTATGTTTCCTGAGGCGAACGTGCCGATTTTACCCCTGAGCGTCAATGCGCAGCTTGCCCCCGGGGAGCATTTTGCACTGGGGCAGATGCTCAAGCCGCTGAGAGATGAAGGTGTTTTAATCTTCGGCAGCGGAAATGTGGTCCACAATCTCTCTCGCATCGACTGGCGAAAACCGGAAGGCGCTCCCTGGGCGGAAGCATTCGATCAATACATATATCATGCCATTATGAGCCGCAAGTTCGATGACGTGATCAACTATTTGGATGCGGGTGATGCTGCTGAGCTTGCCGTTCCTTCGCTGGATCATTTTCTGCCGCTTCTTTATGTGCTTGGCGCAAGTGACGAAACGGATC
>JAEWYV010000243.1 GCA_023458615.1 Bacillota bacterium | reverse complement strand
AAAGCAACCGTATTCCGGAAAATACGGCGCAATGGCGATAAACTCCGTCTCCTTGTCTACGGTCAGCGCCCGGAGGATGGAGGTTAACGCAGCCGCCGCGCCGCAGGAAATATAGAGATTGCGGCGGGTAAACGACGTCCCGAAGCGCAGATTGAGATTGTTCGCAATCGCGTCCCGCGTTTCGTTTGCGCCTGGTGCGCTGGTGTAGCCATGCAGGGCGGAGGGGTCGGAGTTATTTAACAGACGAACCATCTCCTCGGTAAGCGCCGCGGGCGGCGGGACAGAGGGGTTGCCAAGCGAGAAATCGTAGACATTCTCCTCGCCGACAACGGCAGCGCGCTTGCGCCCGAACTCGAAGAGCTCGCGGATGGCGGAGCGCACGCGCCCCAACTGGAGCATTTCCTTGGATACCATTGGTTTTCTATCCTCCCTGTAAAACCCGCTGACGGGTTGAAATCATGCAGATCGCTTTTTGCTAAACCCGTCGGGGCGTACCGGTATTATGCCTCGATGCGATAACCCGCGTCAAATGCGGCGATGTTGAGGGCAAGTACCTTCGGCGGCACGGATTCGGTCAACGCGGCGTTCCAGTCGATGGACTCGAGGTGAAACGCGCGGACGAGCGCGCCGAGCAGCACGATATTGGTGCATCGGATGTTGCCCAGCCCTTTGGCAATGGTGCTTGCAGGGATTACGCGCGCGTCAAAGGCACGCTTCATCTGTTCGGCGATATTCTGCGGATATTCCGCCGCGCCGCTGGAGACGGGCAGGGGCATGACCTCATAGTCGTTGATCAACGCAAGTCCGCCTGGCTTGAGCAAATCGGAATAGCGTACTGCCTCGAGTTTTTCAAAGGCGACGAGCACATCCGCTTCGCCCCGCCCGATGATGGGGGAATAGACCTTCTCGCCATAGCGAACCTGCGTGGAGACGGAGCCGCCGCGCTGCGCCATGCCGTGCACCTCGCTCATCTTGACATCAAACCCCGCCTGTACGAGACCGGTGGTGAGTGTTTTGCTCATGAGCAGCGTACCCTGCCCGCCGACGCCACAGATGAGAATGCTTATTACGTTTGTTGCTGCCATACGGGTCATTCTCCTTTCTGCTCTTCGCCAACGCGAGAGATAGCGCCAAAGGGACAGGCCTGCGCACAGACCTTGCAGCCGGCGCAGAGGGTTTGGTCGATCTCTGTCTTGCCGTCCAGCATATGGATGGCAGGGCAGGCGACCTTGAGGCACATCCGGCACCCGCGGCACTTGTCCCGGTCTACCACGCATTTGCCTACGTCGTGCTTGATGCGCTTGATGAGCAGGCACGGCCTGCGCACCACCAGGGCAGCGGGCACGGGGCTTGCCAGCGCATCATCAATGGCTTTCTGCATAGCCTTGATATCCTGCGGGTCCACGACGATGACATTGCCGTATCCGAAGCTCTTGAGCACTTCCTCAATCGAAATCTTGCTTGCAATCTCCCCATCGAGCGTAAAGCCAGTGCCGGGGTTATCCTGATGTCCCGTCATACCTGTGATGGAATTGTCCAACACGCAGGGGATCATATTTCCCTTGTTATAGAGAATCTCCACAGCGCCGGTGAGTCCGCTATGGAAAAATGTGGAGTCTCCAACCACGCCGAAGACCTTTTTGTCGGTAATGCCCTGCATGGCAAACGCCTTGGACATGCCCATGCCGAGGGAGAAACCGCCGCCCATGCAGGCGCAGGTGTCCATCGCCGAAAGCGGCGCGGCGTAGCCCAACGTATAGCAGCCGATATCGCCGGAGATCACGAAATCCTTCCGTTTGCTCATGACATAGAAGAACCCGCGATGGGGGCAGCCGGGGCAGAGCGCCGGGGGACGGGAGACCATCTTGACGTCCAACTCGGCTGTTTCCGGCTCGGTGCCGAATACCCCGCGGCGGACGATCTCCGGGTTTAGCTCAAACATCGGCGGAATCACGCGCTTGCCGATGCAGGCGATGCCCGCCATGCGGAGCTGTTCCTCCATGAAGGGCTCCAGCTCCTCCACTACATAGAGCGTCTCTACCTTCGCGGCAAATTCGCGAATTAAGTCCATCGGCAGCGGCCATGTAAAGCCGAGTTTGAGGAACGACGTATCAGCCGGAAAGACCTCTTTTGCATACTGATAGGCAATGGATGCCGAGAGCACACCGACCTTGCCACCGTTGAGTTCCACGGTATTGAGTGGACTTGTGCTGGCATAGGCTTCCAATGCCTTGACCTTCTCCTCCAGTTCCGGCCTGTGCTGACGCGCAAAGGCAGGCGTGCACACATATTTGGGGATGTTGCGCACATAGCGCGCGGGGATTGGTTCTTCCCGTTCGCCAAAACTGACGAGGCTCTTGCTGTGGCTGACTCGCGTGGTGGTGCGAAACAGCACCGGGGTATTGAACCGCTCAGAAATCGAATAAGCTTCCCGCATAAAGTCCTTGCATTCCTGCGAGTCGGCTGGTTCGATGAGCGGAATTTTAGCAAAGGACGCATACCGGCGGTTGTCCTGCTCGTTTTGAGAGGAGTGCATATCCGGGTCGTCCGCCGTGACGATGACAAACCCCGCCCCGACCCCGTTGTAGGCGGCGGTAAAGACCAGATCGGCGGCAACGTTGAGGCCTACGTGCTTCATCGCCGTAAGCGAGCGTGCGTTTGCGATGCAGGCACCGTAGGCAACCTCTGTGGCGACTTTTTCGTTCGGCGCCCATTCGGCATACATGACATCTTTATACTGCGCGAGGTTTTCGAAAATTTCCGTGCTCGGCGTTCCGGGATAGGCGGAGCAGACGGTGACGCCCGCCTCGTAGGCGCCGCGCGCGATGGCTTCATTTCCAGTCAATAGCTGCTTATTGCTCATGCCTGCTTCCCTCCGTGTACCGCGAGTGCGCCGAGCGCGAGTGACGTGAGTTTCGCGTCTGCCGGGTCCGCGCGGGAGACGAGCACGATGGGGCAGCTTGCGCCGAGGACGAGCCCAGCGGTGCGCGCATGCGCAAAGTAGGTGAGCGATTTACCAAAGCAATTGCCGGTCTCATAATTGGGCATGATCAAAAGATCCGCATCGCCTGCGCCAACGGCGTTATACTTCTTATGTTCGCAGGATTCGCGGCTGATGGCGAGGTCCAGCGCGGCGGGCCCGAATACGTTCATGTGGTAGCGGCTCCAGTCAAGTTCGCTGAGCGCCTTTGCGTCCATGGTGGACGGAATTTTCTCGCTGACCACTTCGCTGCCGCTGATGCAGG
>JAEWYV010000242.1 GCA_023458615.1 Bacillota bacterium | reverse complement strand
GGCGCCAGGTATTTGGCCTTGACGACCCCGCAACACCAACACCGGAAGCGAGCGCCGCAACAGCCACGCCGGAGGGCACGCCTCTGCCGGAAGGCGTTACGCCCACACCGGAGGTTTCCGGCAGCCCTTCGCCGGACGCAAGCGCCTCCCCTGACGCAAGCGCATCGCCCGACGCAAGCACATCTCCGGATGCGAGCACTTCCCCCGATGCCAGCGCGACGCCGGACCCCGCCGCAACGCCGGACCCCAGCGCAAGCGTTGACCCGAACATGATTGACGAGAGCGATATCCCCGCCGACCAGCGTGACACGGATATGACGCCCGCGCCGAGCACTTCGTCTACCCCGGATCCGAATGCCAGCGCAGCGCCTACGAATACGCCCGACCCGAATGCAAGCCCAACGCCGACGCCGGACCCCAACGCGACCCCGGATCCGAACGCCAGTCCGACGGCAACGCCAGACCCGAACGCGACGCCTGACCCGAATGCAAGCCCAACGCCGGTTCCAACGGATGCGGATGGCGACGGGATTCCGGATGCACCGGCCAACACCATCACAAAGGTGGAGTTTATTGAGCGTTATCAGAGCATCTTTGACGAGCTGGAGCTCACCGGTATCGACTATCAGGCAACGGATGTTTTGGACGGCGAAATCGTTGCGCGCGTCAACTATACGCTGACTTACCACAGCGCGCGCGCCAACGAGGACCTAACCTACAATTTTGAGATTGAAGCAAACCGCATTGAGCACCGCTGGACCATTGACTGGTCGCCGAAACTCATCTTCCCCGACATGGATTGGGGCGATAGCCTACGTGTCGGCGTTTTGCAGGCAAGCCGTGGTGAAATTCTTGCCTACGGCGAGCCCTACGCGCAGAATGTGAATGCCGTTACCATTTTCTGCGTACCCAGCACGATACCAAACGTGGATGAGTTCATCCGCGCGGTTGCCGCAGTACCGGAGATGGAGATGACCGAGGACGACGTTCGCACCGCGCTGACCAAGGTTCGTAACGACTTCGTCAAACTCAAAACATTCTATCCCGATGAAGCGACAATGGACCTAAAGACAAGGCTACTTGCCATCACGGGCCTTGCGATTGACACCGCGAACTACGGTACATTGCGCTATTATCCAAACGGCAAGTCGCTCTGCCACATTGTTGGCTACGCGGGAATCATCTCCAAAAAGGAGAAAATCAACTACGAGACCTATGGCGACATCCGCTATGATAAGGCGAATGATCGCTATGTAACCACACCAACGCGATACAACGGCGATAGTTACATCGGTAAATACGGTCTTGAGCAGCTCTACGAAGATCAGTTGCTCGGTACCAACGGACGCTTTACCTACATACAGACCAAGGAGGGCGGAAGCAGAGGTATGCTCTACTCCACCCCTGCGGTAGACGGCAATGACCTGCATCTGACCATCATCCCGGAGTTGCAGGAGCGTCTTGAAGACGTCATCGACACCGTGGTGTACGACCAGCGCATTCACGGCAGCGTCGTGGTATTAAACCCCAAGACAGGCGCCATTCAAGCGATGACCTCCTGGCCGGGCTTTGACCTGAACGACCTGAGTCGAGGCCTCCCGATTGAGCAATGGGAAGCGCTGCAAACCGACCCGGATATCCCGCTTTACAACCGCTCCACACAGGGTTTGTATACGCCCGGCTCAGTGTTTAAGCTTATGACAAGCGCCGCGCTGCTTGAGACAAACTCCATGACCATTAACGATCAGTTTCCCGCTTCGGAGGAGATTCGTAACGACCAGTGGTATCCTTCCGAAACGTTCCTTGCAAATCTGGCGGATAACTCCAGCACAAAGACCTGGAAGGAACAGAGCAATGACCACGCGCTGGTTCGTACCCGCAGCGACAGCCGCCCAAGCCCGATGAACATGACCAACTCCATCATCTCGTCGGATAACCTGTTCTTCTCCTACGCGGCAATGCGCATGGGCTGGACGAAGTTTCAGGCGTTTATGGATCAAATCGGCTGGACGACGACGATTCAGCTGGAGGTGGAGGGAACCGAACCGCGTATCTACTGGAAGGTTAGCCCAACCGACCCTGAAAAGGTCGCCTGGCAAAACCTCGCCGAGGGCGGCGTTTCCATCTGGCAAAAGGGTGCGGACGGAAACTATACCGAAGTTCCCAAAGTACATCTGGTGCTGGATAAAAAGCTCGACGGCCTCGACGTAAGCAAACCGCAGTTGGCCAACGGGCGTGATGCGGAACATCCGCTCAACGAATACGACCTCGCGGTCACCGGATACGGTCAGGGCGAAATTTTGATGTCGCCGCTGCAGATGGCCGCGTATGCCTCCGCTTATGCCAACGACGGCACCATTATGCAGCCCTATATCGTTGACTCGATCTGGCATGCGGACGGAACAAACTATACCCTTGTAGAACAGCGCGAACCCAAGATCTATCGCACGATTCTCCAAAAGGGCACGGTGGACAATATTTACCCCGCACTGCTCAAGGTCTGCACGGATGGAACGGCCAAGAGCCTGACCAGAAGTTTCATCACCAAATCACCGCTGGAACTTGGCTACACCATGGCTGGAAAGACGGGCACCGCCGAGTTGACCGACGATAAGACGAAGGAGCTCGCATGGTTCATTTGCTGGCGCGATAGCAAAGACGGCGTAAAGGTGGATGCTTCCAACGCGCGTCTCGTCTGCATCATGCTGGAAATCGACCTCACAAAGCAGGTTGGCGAATGGCAGCAGATGAAGTTTGACATTGCGCGTGCGCTGCTCAAAGACGCCGTTCTCAACGACACCGAAGGTTGATTCGCTGGACCGAAAACGAAATCGAAGTAGACAAAACGGTCAACAGGACATAAACTAAATACGAATCGTACCAATCACACGATCGGTTCCCGCCGGTCGTGTGATTTTTCGGGAGAAAAAGGAACCAATATGGAAATCAAACAAACAAAGCATCCCCGTATCATCTTCACCGGCGGCGGTACAGCAGGCCACGTAACGCCAAACATCGCGCTGATTGAGCCGCTGCTCAAAGAGGGTTGGGATGTGCACTACATCGGCTCCAGCACCGGAATCGAGAAAGAACTGATCGCAGGTCTTAGCGGAGTGACCTATCACGAAATTTCAACCGGAAAGCTGCGGCGTTATTTCTCCTGGCAAAATTTTATCGATCCTTTTCGCGTCCTCAAGGGATATGGACAGGCGCGCCGTCTGATTCGCATGCTTCAACCGGATGTCATCTTCAGCAAGGGTGGGTTTGTTTCCGTCCCCGTTGTGCTTGGCGCGGGTAAGGTGCCCGTTATCGCGCATGAGTCCGACTTTTCTCCAGGCCTAAGCAATCGGATTGCAAGCCATTTTACGGATCGTATCTGCGTGAGTTTTGAAGACTCGCTTGCCTATATGCCGCAGGGCAAAGCCATCTTTACCGGAACGCCGATTCGCCCCGCGCTCTATGAAGGCAACCGTGAGCGCGCGCTGGCTTTCACAGGACTAAGCGGAGAAAAGCCGGTTCTGCTTGTCATGGGCGGCAGCCTCGGCGCACAAAAGCTCAACGAGCTTGTCCGCGCGGCGCTGCCCGTACTCAACGAAACGTTTGACGTTATTCATCTCTGCGGACGCGGCAAGAACGACTGCGACTGTGTCGCTTGCGGTTATATGCAGTATGAGTATATCGACAAGGAGCTGCCGGATCTGTTTGCGCTGAGTGACATCGTCCTCTCCCGCGCGGGCGCAAACAGCGTGTTTGAACTGCTCGCGCTCAATAAGCCGAGCGTTCTTGTTCCGCTTACGTCAGCCAGTTCACGCGGGGATCAGTTGCTCAACGCCAAATATTTCGAAAAAAAGGGATATGCCGTCAGTATTGATCAGAACACGGCAAGTGTGCAGACGCTGCTGGACGCGATTGATCATGTTTATCAGAACCGAGAGCAGTATAGTAGCGCGATGCGTCAGGACGACTGCTCCAACGGTAAGGAAGCGATCCTCAAAATTATAAGGGAAGCGGTGCAACATGGATAAACCAACTGGCGGGAAACCGCCCGCCGGACCGCGGCAGTCAACAGGTAAGCCAGCGTCAAAGGCTTATGGGCAGCAACGTTCGGCATCTGCCGGAGCAAAGCCGTATGCCAAGCCATATTCCGATCGCAGGGAAGGCAAGCCGGGCGAAGCCGGAGCAAGGCCTTACGCCAAGCCGTATTCCGATCGGCGTGACGGCAAGCCGGGCGAAGCCGGAGCTAGGCCTTACGCTAAGCCGTATTCCGATCGGCGGGACGGCAAGCAGGGCGAAGCCGGAGTTAGGCCTTACGCCAAGCCGTATTCCGATCGACGTGACGGCAAGCCGGGTGGCAGGCCGGGCTATCAGTCCGCGCGCAGCGATCGGTATCCCGGCGACCGAACCCCGACGAAACCCAACGCTGATCGCCGTCCGGCCCCCAAGGATGAGTCCGCCGTCAGTGAGCAAACACTCCGCGATCTCGCCGCCGCCATCACTACCGAACCCGTTACCGCCCTCTCCTCCCTAGCGGCTCATGCCAAAAAACTCGCCGCGCGGGACTTGCTCAACCGCATTTTCGCTGACCGTGCAGTCCTCTACACGGCGCTCTCTGCCCCGGAACCCAAGGCACGTAAAAACGCCGCGCGGCTCCTAGGCGCGCTGGGTCAGCAGAGTGATGCCGACGCGCTGATTGAAACATTGTCACGCGAGAAAACACTCTTCGTCATCCCCTCTGTACTGCTCGCGTTGGGTGCCATCGCGGGAGACAAGGCGGAGAAAGCAATTTCCGGCTATGTTGTTCCAGCAGCAGCAGACGAAACCGAAGAAAAACACGCGCAGGAGATTTTGGAGGCGCATGCAAAAGCGCTTGCTTCGTTAACACGAAACATCCCTCTCCCCCAGCGTACCCGGCTGGCTTCGCCGCACGAACTGTTGCTCGTGTCTCCCGTAGGGTTTGGTCAAATTCTGCTGAAGGAGACCACCTCGCGCGGGTTTCAGGCGGAGTTACAGACGGACGGTGTGCACGTAGTCACCGATCAGATTAAAACGCTACAGGAAATTCGCTGTGCTCAGGAGATACTTTTACCCATCGCGACCAATATTACAACAGATGCACAGGCAATTGCCAAGCTCGCAAACGAAACGCTCACCCGCCCATATCGCATTGAACTGCGCAATTACAACGGCGACCGCGCGGCGTTCATCCGTTCACTCTCCCTTGCGCTCGGCGGCGATGACAACCCCTCGCGCTATGCGGACGAGTTGCGCGTCGTCTGCAATCGCGATCATTGCGGCGTCTTCATCCGCCCGCGCAATGTTGAGGATACTCGCTTTGCCTATCGGCTCCGTTCTCTGCCCGCATCCATTCATCCCGTTCAGGCAGCCTGCCTTGCGCGCTACGCCCTCTCGTTTGTCTCAGCGGCGCGCCCGCGCACCCTTGACCCCTTCTGTGGAAGCGGCACACTGCTTTTTGAGCTGGAGCGCGCAACCGCAACGGCGATGATTGGCGTTGATATTTCGGAGCGGGCGCTGGACACCGCACGCGAGAATGCAGCGGCCGCGCACAGTGCCGCACGATTTGTCCATAAGGATATCCTAAAGTTCGAACCGCGCGATCCCTTTGACCTCGTGCTTTCCAACATGCCCTTTGGCAACCGCGTTGGCACGCACAGCGCAAATGAAACGCTCTATCGCGATTTTGTGCATGCATTGCCCAAACTGCTGGTCTCCGGCGGCATCGCCGTGCTCTATACCATGGAGCACAAGCTGCTTGCCGCCTGTCTGGAGAAGGAGCCACTTCTCACCGTAGCAGCGGAGCTCGCCACCGAGGCGGGTGGGCTGAATCCGCGCGTAACGGTACTTCGGCGCAAATAAAACCAAGCATATTGCAACACATAACAAAGCAGGCTTGAGACCATTTGCTCAAGCCTGCTGTTTTATTGCTTATGCCATTCTATAATTAGGTCTATTGGGCGTCGCCTTAACGGAAGTCCACCGTAACCTCATTAAAGCTGGTATCCAGATCATAGCGGCAGGACCACTTGAACTGGCTGGTCGAATAACCAAACTCCTGCGCCAGACTCAGTGCGTTGGTCTTCACATGCGAAGCATAGTCTGCAACATCCTGCTTCGCCTGTTTGAGGTTATTGCTTCTGCCATCGACATATTTCTCCGCCTCTTTCCGTGCATAGGCCTGCGCCTCTTCCAGATCATCCAACGAGCGCAGGAATGCATCAAATAGATCGCGTGACTGCTGCGAATAGCGACGATAGTTTTCGCCCAAAACCGGATGACGTTCCATGCTTAGGCGCACAACACCAAGAGAGTTCCCTCCGGTATATGATGCGCCTTCTGCCGCAACGGTTGGCTCCGGCGTCGGGGTCGGTTCTTGTGTCGGCGCGGAGGTCGGAATCGGTGTGTCACTCGATGGCACCGGCGTAACGAAGAAATCTGTTGGCGTTGTTGTTGGCTCCAGCGTTGGCGTCGCGGTCGGCAACAGGTCATCCGCCGCCAACGCCTCGGAGATAAACCCGACGAGCGGTTCCGTAGTGTCCAGATACTGCGTCGCAATCATATCCGCCCAGCGATAGGCGGCATAGTCTGCGGTGTATTCCATTTCTTTGGGAACGGTTTTACCGTAGACCTTTTCAATGACATCCACGCGGTTATTCTGGTCGGTCAGACAATAATTCCAGTTAAAGATATTTGTCAAATTTCCACCGATGGAATACATGCCAATGTTATTCTTGTCGAGCGTATAGGCAAACTTTGCCAATGCCGCCGTCTGGCCCAACGTGCAGTTGGTGAACAGTTGCCCGTCAAACGAGTTGAGAATATCCGGGACTTTCAGAATCAGGTTCTGCTTTTGCATGGACTCAAAGATTGCAACAAGCATCTCTTTCTGGCGATTGACGCGGTTGAGATCTCCGCTGCCCGCAACATTTTTCCGCACGCGCAGATAGTCCAGCACACCTTGCCCGTTTAAATGCGCCGGCCCCGCACTATAACTACGCCCCATCATCTTAAAGGAAACATCAAGATTGTAGTCAACCCCGCCGATGGCGTTGACCAGTTGCTTGACCGCAGGCATGGTTACGGCATAGTAATAGTTCACGGGGTAAACATCGCCAATCATCCAGTTGGCAGCTTCGCAGGTCTTTAAAAATCCTGCGCCACCCGGCGCTTCAAATCCACCGCCACAGTTGAGTGAGGCGTTAAGTTTGTAGATGCCCTTCACACCCGGAATCTTTGCATAGGTATCTCGCGGAAGCGAGATAAGATCCACACGATTTTCGTCGAAGTTGATGGCGGCAATGATCATCACGTCCGCGTGATATTCATGCTTACCGACCCAGGTTTCGCGTTCTTCGGCATAGTCCACACCGATGAGCAGAACATTGACGATGCGCTGTTGGCTAAGCGTCTTGTCCTCCTGCGCGTTAATCGCATCCAGGAGGCCCGGCTCCGGCGTCGCAATCGGCGTTGGCTGTCCCGGTTGGGGTGTTGCACCCGTTCCGTCGACAGAGATCACGCCAACGGTGTTCTGCGGTAGGTTTGCGTCTGCAAACTGTGCGCTGGGGTCCAGTAGCAGTGCGTAAGCAAACACACCGCCAACGGCGAGCAGAAGAATTCCCGTTGCCAGTAGCACCGCCCAGAGAGCGCGCTTTTTCTTGCGAGAGCGTTTTTTTCTGCCACGCACCTGTGTGGAAGGATAGATGTCCGTAGGCACAAACGGCTCCACGTCCATCGTATAATATCCGTATTCGGTCATATCCTGGCCGGAGGTTTCATCGAGGCGCGGCTGCTCGTTGGCCTCCGTGCGCGAATTGCGCTCCTGCTGATCCCGCTTGCCGGATTTTGATTTGGAAATTCGGGTCATTTCAACGCTGTATCCTTTCCTGTTGCATACCGCTTTTATTATAGCAGGATTTGCCTGAAATCCCCGCGCTATTCCAATTATTACAAATAGTTTACAATGTCTCCATTGCAAAAAGCGCAGAAAACGGGAGATATACCGCGAAAATTGTCGATTTTGACACTTCTTTGACATACATGCCCGCATGCTTTTCACAGACAGCAAAATAGGATATACTATAGTCTGCCTTGGGTTTGCTATGGCTGATGGTTTTCTCGTCATCCCCTCGCTTAGCGGCATACAAAACTCCCCGCACGGCTGAGGGCAGCCCAAAGAGCAAAAAAAGGAGAGTTACCATGGTTGTCATCATTCCGGCTTATCAGCCAGATGAGAAGCTCTATCATCTTGTTCTCGCGCTTCACGAAAAAACCGACTATGATCTCATCATCGTCAACGATGGAAGCGACGCGGATAAGCGAGCACTGTTTGATTCGCTTGAGCCGTATGCCAAGATTCTGCACCATTCCGTCAACCGCGGAAAAGGCGCTGCCCTTAAGACCGCACTGACCTATATCTATGACCAGTATCCCGCGGACGAAGGTGTTGTCACAATTGACGCAGACGGGCAGCACCTGCCGGAGGATATCATCCGCGTGAGCAAAGCTTGGGAAGCTGCGCCGGAAAAGCTTGTGCTCGGTAGCAGAGCGTTTACGGGCAATGTTCCGTTTAAGAGCCGCGCGGGCAACGCCATCACGCGCTTTGTCTTCGCGCTCTCAACAGGTGTAAAGGTCTTTGACACACAGACCGGGCTTCGCGCATTCGGCGTATTCCGCATCCCGATGATGCTGGAAATGAAGGGCGACCGCTATGAGTATGAGATCAACGTTCTACTCTATGCCACTCGCCATAGAATCCCGATTGAAGAAGTTACCATAGAGACCGTCTATATTGAGGATAACAAGTCTTCGCATTTTAACCCGATTCGTGACGCCTGGCGCATCTACAAGATGATCCTCTTCTTCGTCGCGTCGTCCATGGTTGCCATGCTGCTGGACTATGTGCTCCTGTTGCTGTTTTCGTCGGCTACCAAGGGCATGGCACAGTCGCTGCTCATCAGTGTGGTTGGCGCGCGCGTCTTAAGCTCGCTTGCCAACTATTTTATGAACTGCAAGCTCGTGTTTGAAAACCGCAGCAAAAGCAGCATTTTGCGCTATTACATTCTCGTTGCCTGCATTCTCGCGGTCAACTACGGGCTGATGGTCGTCATTACGCACTTTATTCCGCTCGCCATTGGAAAGATCATCGTCGAGTTTATTCTCTATCCGGTGAGCTTCTTTATGCAGCGCAAGTATGTGTTCCCGCCCCAGAGCGAAGAGATCGGCCCCGAGCTATAACATCGGAGGCGCAGCTCTCCGGCGATTGACTATTTTGTGTTAGGAGGAAACAGCATCGTCATGCGAAAACCCATCTCCCATGCCGCAAAGCGATTGATTACGGCGATTGTCGCCGATTTGCTGGTGCTCGCTGTATTCTTGGGCGCATTTTCCTATGTTCACTTTTTACGCGTGCCGGACTATAAGCCGCGCACGCTTAACACGCCGACCGAGGTTGTATCAACCACGGCTGCACCCGCATCGGAAGCCGCTGAAGAAGTATCTGTTTCTCCTTCTGCGGAATTGACGGCAACGCCGGAACCGCAGGTCGCAGACACAGGTCTGCTCGGCGGAAAATATGCTGACAAATTTACCACTGGCGAGGTGGAGCAGACCGAGAATTCCTACCGCAGCGCAAATGTCTCCGTTGAGGTGACAAAGGTCACAGCGGGCGACGAAAGCAAGCCTATCACCTATTATGTTGCAGATATCTATGTGAAGGATATCTCCAGTTTCCGCACCGGTGTTGCATTTGACTATAAGGCCCAAAACGCAGGCGCGCGCAAAAACGTTATGGCAACCCTGCAGCTCTCCGAGCTGGTTGGCTCCATTGTTGCGATCTCCGGCGATAACTTCACCTATCACGACAGCATTGCCGTTCGAAACGGCGTAGAATGGGACAACTCCCTCCCCGTATACGGCGATGTCTGCGTGCTATATTACGACGGCACCATGGAGACCTATCCCGACACGATCAAACGCGCAGATGTAGACGCCATTTATGCCAGAAAGCCGTTCCATATCTGGACCTTCGGACCGGAGCTATTGGTAGACGGTCAGATTCCCGCAACATTCCCCAACTCCAAGGCGAACCCGCTCTCCGGCGTTGGATATTATGAACCGGGGCACTACTGCTTTATCCTCGTGGATGGGCGACAGAAAGGCTATTCCGTCGGTATGAACTATGCGGAGTTTGCCAAGGTTTTTTATGACCTTGGCTGCAAGGTCGCCTACAATCTCGACGGAGGCGATACCGCGGTCATGACCTTCAACGGCGCTTGGCGCAGCCAGCCGCAGGACGGCAGCCCGCGTGAAACCAGCGATATTCTTTATATCTCCGAGCCGGATCCTACCGGCACCGGACAGTAAGGAGGCGGTAGAATATGAAACGATGGATTGCCCACGCCCTGCCGCACCTGACCATTATTCTCTCGGTCATGACGCTTGTGTTTTTCGTTGTAGACGGATTCAACGCCGTGATGGCGTTTATGGCGAGCGAGCTAAGCAAGCGCATCTTCGCTGTGCTCGCTGTCTGCTCGATTGCGACCTCCGTCATGCTTATCTCCCGCCAATGGAAAGAGGATGATCGCAAGGCCCGAAAGGCTGCCCGACGGCAGGAAACAGTGGACTCTGGCACGCCCCGTAAGCGCGACTACGAGGATAGCATCCCAGACGACGAGAATCGGTAACGAAACATAACAGATATATAACGCAAAGGAGCTGCCAGAATGCAGCTCCTTTGCGTTAGTCCAACATTATTGAGCAATCGCCTTTTTCAGCGCGTCGATACGATCCAGCCGCTCCCAGGGCAGGTCAAGATCGTTTCGCCCGAAGTGACCGTAGGCCGCTGTCTGGCGATAGATCGGACGGCGAAGTTTGAGTGTTTCAATAATCGCCGCGGGGCGGAAGTCAAACGTTTGCTTTACCGCATTCTCGATGAGCGCGTCGTCCACCGTTCCCGTACCAAAGGTATCCACGCGGACGGAGACGGGGCAAGCCACGCCGATTGCGTACGCAAGTTGAATTTCGCACTGCTTGGCGAGCCCGGCGGCGACCACGTGCTTTGCCGCATAGCGGGCGATGTACGCACCACTGCGATCCACCTTCGTCGGATCTTTGCCGCTAAAGGCACCGCCGCCATGCCGCGCATAACCGCCATAGGTATCCACGATGATTTTTCTACCTGTCAGTCCGGAGTCACCCGTCGGCCCGCCGATGACAAATCTGCCCGTCGGATTGACGAGGATGCGCGTCTTTGCGTCACATAGATGCGCGGGGAGTACGGGATGGATCACGAGGTTTGTGATATCCTCGCGTAGCTGTATCATATCTACATCGTCATGCTGTGCGCTGACCACGATGGTGTCGATGCGAACCGGCGTATTGCCGTCGTATTCCACCGTCACCTGACTCTTGCCGTCCGGACGCAGATAGGGAATCTCGCTGTTCTTACGTGCTTCGGTGAGCCGTCGTGTGAGCGCATGCGCCAGCGAGATTGGCAGCGGCATATACTCCGGCGTTTCGTCGCAGGCATAGCCAAACATCATCCCCTGGTCGCCCGCCCCCGTGGAGAAGAGCGCTTCGCTCTCGCCGCTCTTCTGCTCCAGCGCACGGTCTACCCCAAGCGCGATATCGGGGGACTGCTTGTTCAGTGCGGTGATAACGGTCAGCGCATTTGCATCAAAGCCATACTCTGATTTTTTGTAACCAATTTGGCCTACGACATCCCGCGCGATGGCGGTGATGTCCACATGCGCCGTCGTGGTCACCTCGCCCATAACGAGCAGAAGGTTGGTTGAGGCCGCACATTCGCAGGCGACGCGCGCATTCGCGTCCTGGGCAAAGATTGCGTCCAGCACCGCGTCTGATACGCAGTCGCAAACCTTGTCCGGATGTCCCTCCGTAACGGATTCGGATGTAAAAAGTCGAGTTGCCATAATAATAAGATTCCTCCGAAGTAAGATACAAAAAAACCTCATCCGCTGATGAGGTTTCCCAAAGTCGATGGTGCAACGCTCATCTTTCAGCTTTCGCTGCCGGAATTGGCACCTTATTTGCTCTTCACAAACAGGTTGCCGGGCTTCA
>JAEWYV010000241.1 GCA_023458615.1 Bacillota bacterium | reverse complement strand
GACAAATGAGATTCGGAGTGAGAGAAATGTATTATCTGGCATCCCTGGTCATCGGCATATTGGTTGCCGTTATGATTACCATCAACGGCGGGCTGACTACGCTCTATGGCGTATATTCTGCGACCGTCATCATCCACATTGTAGGGTTAATCCTGATCAGCGCAATCATATTCGCACGCCGGGAAAAACCGTTTCAGAAGATGCACAGGTGGTATCTCTATATCGGCGGCGTGCTCGGCGTTGCGACAACCGCGAGCACGAACTTCGCATTTGGTAAGATCAGCGTCTCAGCGATCCTTGCCATCGGCCTGTTCGGGCAGAGCGTTGCAGGCATTCTGGTGGATCAGTTTGGACTCTTTGGCATGCGTAAGCATCCGTTTCGGCCACACCAGATTCCCGGCATCCTGCTTGTTGCGGGCGGCATCGCCTGGATGATGGGGGGCGACTTTGTGTTTTTGCCCGTGCTCGCGGTGTTTCTTTCCGGCGTCCTGCTCGTGGTCTCCCGCTCCTATAACTCACGCCTTGCGGAGGAGACGAGTGTTTATGTCAGCACCTTCTTTAACTATGTAATGGGGTTGTTGACGGCGATTCCCGTGTTTCTATTTCTCGGCGCAGGGGAACCGATTCTGCGCGGGTTTTCTCTCTCGCCCAAGTGGTGGATCTACTTTGGCGGGGCCATCGGCGTAATTACCGTTTGG
The DNA here is from genome assembly GCA_023458615.1 of Bacillota bacterium. GTDB lineage: Bacteria > Bacillota > Clostridia > Christensenellales > CAG-138 > UBA7703. Next base: position 3,926 of record JAEWYV010000241.1, on the reverse strand, counting down.
CTGAGCAATGTTGTTGTGGTCAAAATTCCGCAGTTGTATATTACGCTGCTGATGTTTGTGGGTCAGGTATTTACCGGTGTGCTGCTTGATGCGCTGATGGATGGGGCGTTTTCGCTTGCCAACCTCATCGGTGGATCGCTCGTCGCCCTCGGTCTTGCGCTGAATCTGTTGCTGGAAAGGCGCGCCTCCCGTCGCCTGACAGCGATACGCAATCTGACGGAGTAGCGCGGCGTGGCTGGCGCATTAAGACGGCACGCCCGCAAGGGCGCGCCGTCTTGATGTTTGCTTAGTATTCAGCAAGAATATGTCCGAGTTAGCTTCTAAATAATAGAACCTACTGATACTCTGCGCAGATATGCGCGAGTTAGCTTTTTGAAAAATAGACCCTGCTAATATTCAGCGAGGATATGCCCAATATGGTTCTTTAAGAATTTGTCCTTCGTGTAGACAAAGTTCTGGGAGACGATGTAGGGTTTTCCGTCGTCCCAAAGTATGGTCTCCGTCTTGTCCTCCGGATTTGCACGTCCGGTTACCGTTGTCGCGCGGTTATGGATGCGGTTGGCGAGCAGAATCATAAATTGGTTCTTTTCCGGATCGATCGAAAAATGATTGCCCGTAAAGCCGTTGAGCGCGATTGTTCGCTCGCCAAAATACGCGGGCACCTCACTGAAGGTCTGCACCGGCTGCTTGGAATAGCAAAGATAGCCCATATATTGCGAATCCGACCCATCTGGTAACTTACCCCCCGTGCGGTTGACGCCGACCTCAAGCAGCATTCTGCGGCTGAGCAGTGCGCCACCGAGCATCCCGCGCGCGAGTTTGGTCATGTCTTCCAGACTGGCGAAGAGGCCCGCGTGCCCGCAGGGGGCGGGGAATGCAGTGTTGAGCAACCGCGCCTTCGGGTCGTGAACCGTGCCGGGCGGGCAGAGGGTATCCAACCAGAAATCACCGTTGACAATACGCCGTTCATAGTTGCAGTTGACGGTTTGCCCAAGAAGCTCCGCCGGAACCACGGCAAAAGTGCGCGTTAAGCCCAATGGGCGAATGATAAACGCATCCAACTGCTCCCCAAACGAGTTGTCCGCCGCGGACTCGACCAAATATTTCAGTACCATCGCGCCCATGTCGGTATAAAACTTCCGGACAGGTGGCGGGCCAAGGCGAATATCAAACAGCAGCGCTTCCGCCTCGTGGGCGCTTGCGGCGGTATCCATACGGGCGGTGGTGCTGAGCGTCTGCCGGAAACAGAGTAAGTCCTCAACCGTCACATCTGAAATATGGGGGAAACGTTTATCGATTTCACCTACGCGCTTGTCTAGCCGCAGCTTGCCTCGCTCGACCAGCTGCAAAACCGCGATGCAGGTAAAGAGCTTGGTGACCGACGCAAGGTCAAAGATGGAATTGTTTTCTAGCGGCACAACATCCGGCACAAAGGTGCCGTCAACCAGCTGTACCTCGCTCAAATTGCCGCGGCAGAACTGTTCGCCGCGCGTCATGTCCCCATAGGAGACGCCGATACCGCTGATGATCTTCCGTTCATCCAATAGATGGGAGATGCCGCCTTCAAGTTCTTCTCTGGGTTGAATCATTTTACCTCGCTAGAATTGGACGCAGCGAACGCGCTGTTTTTCTTCTGCCAATTGTTTAAAAACGACCGTTTGCAGTCCGCTTTATCAAATGTATTCGGGTCATATGCCGAATAGAATGCCGTCTCCTGCGCCAGAGCGCGGACGAGCAGTTCGTCCATCGCGGCGGGATCGGCGGAGACATCCGCCATCCAGCTTTGCTCCAACGCATCCCGCTCGGCATAGAACTCCGCAGGGACAACGCGCCCGACGAGTGCCCGACGATAGCGCTCCGCCGTGCGCCAATAGGCATGCGCGGACTCGTCGCCCGGCTGCGCAACGGGCAGACGCGTCGGGTTGCCGAGCAGATAGGGCTTGAAGAGTGACACGCACGGCGTAGAGGTTCCCGTGAGGAATGCCGTTGGTTTGCCGCCATCGAGCCGGACGATCATGCTCGCTGTGGTGTGGTCGCCCACCATGCCGCCAAAATGCATGCAGCAACTGGAGACGGAGCCTTCCGCAAAGGCGTTCTTCACACCTTCGTCATGCGTGCGAAGCGCCTTTGCCATGTCCGTCTCGTTTTGAATGGAAGGCAACGCGCAGCCGCTCTGCCCCTTTCGCTGTTTGGAGCCGGAGAAATGGGTAAACAACGGGTCGGAGTGGGTTTTTGCAAAGTTGCATACGCCGCCGCCGTAGCGGTCTCCGTCCGCGCCGATGCTGAGGCGGTTGCTGATGGAAGCGCGCGGATAGGACTTTACCACCCAGCGCCTGCCGCAGGTTTCGAGCACGAACAGCTGATTCTTATCGAGCACGAGGAACGAATTATCATAATAGAACGCATGGTCAAAGCCACAGTTGCCGCCCTGCCCGTAACGCGTGAGCAGGTCGATGATGACCTGAACCGCCCGCTCTGCACTCTCGCCGCGCTCCAGCGCGAGGCGCAGCATGTCCATGCCCGTCAAGGATGGCTTGCCATACTTGCCCTTGGTAAATACCGCCTCATTGCCGATGGCAACGCCCGCATCGTTGACGCCGATCTCCGCGCCCCACATCCACGTAGGCCTGGAGAGCAACACGCCGAGCGTTTCGCGCACTTCGGGAATCAGGCGATAGGTGCAGGCAACCTCCTCTTCGTCGTGGAAGCGCGCGGGATAATATTCGGTAATCTGCGCCTCGTTCGGGCTGCGGTCGCTGTTTTTACCAAACAGGGCCGATGAATCCAAAAGAAGACCAAGCGTATCGCACATATGGGGATTACCTCCTGATTGGATGGCGTAAATTCTGAGATGGGGTTGAGCTCTTAGTAATGAGGATGCGTTTGTCTCTAGTATACCATAGGTAACGGACGGGAATCACACCCGATTGTCGGCTGATTTCGCGGCTCAAACGGTTGTAGCGAACCTGTCGGTATGATACAATACGTTGCGGAAAGAAGTGGGAGGCGGCTTATGGAACTCGACCCGTTGGCGATTCGCAATCTACTGATTTGGATTGCGCTTGCTGTAGCCAGCACAGTTTTGCTTGGCGGAGTGCCTAGCTGGATTCGTTGCGCGGCAAGACGCGCGGATCCTTCCGCTGCTTCAGCCGTCTTCGCGCTGTTCTTTACGCTCTGCTGCGTCGGACTTTTGCAGATCACCGGTGGCGTTTCCCGCGTGCTTGCGGTCACGCAGATGCAGCTTGTCTGGCTCGCGCTTTGCGGGCTACTCTCCGCGCTGACCTGGCTGAGCCTCTTTACCGCGCTGACGGGCGGCAGGGTGAGCAAGGTTTTTCCGGTGTATGCAATATCTTCGCTCCTGACACTGGTTGCGTCGCATTTTTTGTTTGGCGCGCCGATGGGACTGTGGAAGATTTGCTGCATGGTGCTGATTTTGCTCGGCATCGTGTTTATCGAGAGCCGCACTCCGCAGATTCAGAGCCAACTCTGGTTTGTTTATGCACTCGTTGCCGTGCTCGCGAGCGCGGGCGCGCAGTTGCTGCAAAAAGGGATGATCGGCGAAGCGCTGGATACAGAGGTCTATCAGGCCTGGCGCGCAGCGTTTGCAACCCTATTTCTATGGGTCTTCGTCTTTGCGCGCAAAAAACAGGTTACGCTGGGGGATTTTTCTCCGCGTGCGTGGCTCGGTGTGCTCTTTGCGGCGGTGTTCCTCGCGGGGAGCTATGCGACAACCTATTTTGCCTCTCTGCGCGGGGAGATGAGCGCGCTCTTGCCCATCGGCATACTCACGAGCCTGTTTGTGATGCTCTTTGCGCGCATGTTCCAAAAGGAGAAGCAGCCCGGTGCCGCGATCTTTGGCACACTGCTTGTTATGCTGGGGCAATTTGGCATATTGATGGGTTTATAGGATTCATAAAGAATCAAAA
>JAEWYV010000240.1 GCA_023458615.1 Bacillota bacterium | reverse complement strand
TGTAGAAGCGGGAGACGGGGCTCTTCGCTTCGCCTGCGGATTGCTCGCGCGTTGCGCATCGCAATCGATCGGCGGCGCTTCCCGGCTCCGGTAAAACAATCCACTGGATTGTTTTCCTTCGGAGCTTCGAGCCCCTCGAATCAAGTCCAATTTTTATAGCGGCATGTCTGCCGCCATAAAAATTGGAGCGGGAGACGGGGCTCGAACCCGCCACCTCAGCCTTGGCAAGGCTGCGCTCTACCAAATGAGCTACTCCCGCAAAAAAAACTGGTGCCTCAGAGTGGACTTGAACCACCGACACAGGGATTTTCAGTCCCTTGCTCTACCAACTGAGCTACCGAGGCATAAAAATGGCGACCCGGAGGGGGCTCGAACCCCTGACCTCCAGCGTGACAGGCTGGCGTACTAACCAACTGTACTACCGGGCCGTGAAATGGTGGGAACAACAGGGCTCGAACCTGTGACCCCTTGCTTGTAAGGCAAGTGCTCTCCCAGCTGAGCTATGCTCCCTCGCGCATCACAAATGCAAAAATAAGTATAGCGGATAAGGCATGCCCTGTCAACGGAAAACTGATGTATTTTATACAGAAAATATTACAAAAAATAGGTGTGCTTTTTACCTCGCACCAACGCCTGAAACGAAGCAAACCAAACTTTTTTGCAGGAAACAAAAAAGACGTTTGGATTTGATTGCATGTCCCGCTATAATGATATATAATATGGAAACTCAATAAGAGATCCAACGCGATTTCCAAATAATTCTACGAAACGAAGGAGGTAGTTGATATGGAACAGTTGCCAAAGCGCAAGATGGACACAAAGAGCATGGTTAGGGCTGGCATCCTGTGTGCGCTCATCATTGTGATGACCATCGTGCCCTATACGGGCTATATCAGCTACGGCCTTGTTGAAATTACCACGCTGCACATCGTCGTTGCGGTCGGCGCGGTCATGCTCGGCTGGCAATATGGCGCGGTACTCGGCTTCGTTTGGGGCGTAACATGCATTCTGCGCGCCTTGACCAACCCGCTCTGGGCACCGTTTGTCAACCCGATGGTCTCGCTCGTGCCGCGCGTGCTGGTCGGTATGGTTGCCGGCTTTGCCGCGCAGGGCTTCCGCAAGCTCCGCCTGCGCTCCGGCCTCGTCGCAGGGCTTTCCGCAGCTGCGGCGACGCTGACCAACACGGTGCTTGTCCTCTCGGCGCTGAAGCTGTTCTCCGCCGTGCTCACGGGCATGCCGCTGCTGGGGACCATCTATGCAACGCTCATCGGCGTCAACGGCTCCATCGAGCTCGTTGCGGCGGTGATTCTGGTTCCCGTCATCGTTGCGGCAATCAGCCCGCGCGAGCTGGTGCTGGGCATCGACATCGGCGCTTCGACCACCAAGTTTGCGCTGGTGAAGAACGGAACGTGCATCAAGGAATATCGCAAGCCCGACGAGCAGAGCTTTGACGACGCGCTCGATTTCTTCGGCTATGCCGGGGTGCGCCGCATCGCGGTCACCGGCGTTGGCTCTTCGTTCATCAAGGGAAATCTGCGCGGCATTCCGACCATACACAAGGACGAGTTTTCCTCCGTCGCGCGCGGGGCGGCCAAGCTCTCCAAGAAGCTCAACACACTGGTTGTCAGCGTTGGCACAGGCACGTCGTTTACGCGCATCACGCCAATTCGTGCCTGGCACGTTGGCGGAACCGGTCTTGGCGGCGGGCTCTTAATCGGGCTGAGCAAGCGTCTCTGCGGCACGGTAGATATGGAAGAACTCCAGCGCCTCGCAGCCGAGGGAGATCTGCACGCCATCGATCTGCAACTGCGCGATGTTTTTGAAGGCACGTTGTCGCACCTGACACCGGGGGCGACGGTTGCGAACATGAGCAAGCTCTCTGACGAGTCGAGCCGCGCAGATGTCGCGGCGGGGCTCTGCAACCTGATTTTCCAATCGATTGGAGTAATGGGGGTGTTTGCCGCGAAGCGGCACCTTACCCGAACTATCGTGCTGGTCGGAACGATTACGGACTGGCCGATTGCGCAGCGCAGCTTAGATGAGGTTGCCGCGCTCCATCAGGTGAAGTTCATCGTGCCCGACCACGCGGCGTTTGCCACGGCAATCGGCGCGGCGCTCTCCGAATAAAGCGGCAACACTGACGCTCGTTTTTAGAAGGGCGCGGTAACGCGCTCTTTTCAGGTTTGATTGGACAGAAAGATAGGGAGGATTTTGTGAAAGATTTCTCGGTAGCCCTGTTGGGCTTTGGCACGGTTGGCAGCGGCGTTTATCGTATTATCAGCGAAAACGGCGCGCAGATTTCTCATCGTGAGGGCGTTGCGCTCTCGGTTGGACGCATTCTGGTGCGTGATTTTGAGCACGAGCCGAATCTATCGCTCGCGCCGCGCGCGCTGTTCACCACCTCGTTTGAAGAGATCATCAACGATCCCGCCATCGACATCGTGGTCGAGTGCATGGGCGGCATTGAGCCGGCAAAGAGCTTCATCATCCGCGCGCTGGAGGCTGGGAAGACGGTTGTCACCTCCAACAAGGAGGTCATGAGCAAGAACTGGCCCGCGTTTGAGAAGGCGGCGAAGGCCACCGGCGCGGGGCTCTATCTGGAGGCGACGGTCGGCGGCGGCATCCCGATTATCCGCACGATTCTGGACTCCATGCAGGCCAACAACATCACCCGCGTGATGGGCATCATCAACGGCACGACGAACTACATCCTCACGCAGATGACGGAATGCGGCAAGAGCTTTGACGACGCGCTCAAGGAAGCGCAGGCGCTGGGTTATGCCGAGGCAAACCCGACGGCGGACGTTGAGGGCTATGACGCGATGTATAAGCTCTCGATTCTCTCGTCGATGTCCTTCCACGCGCATATGCCGATTGAGGTCATCTATCGTGAGGGAATTACGAAGCTTACCCCGGCGGATTTTGAGACGGCGCAGCTGCTCAACTACCGCATCAAGCTGCTTGCCATCGGCAAAAAAGAGGGCAATCGCATCGAGGTGCGCGTGCATCCGACCATGATCCCCAATACGCACCCCTTAGCAAGCGTACGCGGCGTTTTCAACGCCATCTTCCTAACAGGTCACGCGGTGGACGATGTGATGCTCTACGGGCGCGGTGCGGGCTGTATGCCGACGGCGAGCGCGGTGGTGAGTGATATCATCTATGCCTGCCATCATGACAAGGCGCATAAATATATGACCTTTGTCAACGAGGAGAGCATCAGCAAGGAGATCGAGCTGGTGCAGGACTTCCACTGCATCTATTGCATCCGGCTGAATGTTGCGGATCGTCCCGGCACGATGGCGGCAATTGCGGGCGCGTTTGCCGAGCAGGGGGTGTCGCTCAAGAGCGTCATTCAGCTTGGGGAGAACGACGGCGTCTCTTCGCGGATTACGTTCCTCACGCATGCGGCGAGCGAGTTTGGCGTTCGTGAGGCGGTCAAGCGCATTGAAGCGCTGTCCTGCGTCAACGCGCTGGAGAGTATCATCCGCGTAGAAGAATAAGATTCAATTTTCCGAAATTAACACTTGCAATGAACGGCTGGCTTCGCTATAATGTTCGTTGCGAGCGCTGATGTAGCTCAGTCGGTAGAGCACCTCATTGGTAATGAGGAGGTAGGCAGTTCGAATCTGCTCATCAGCTCCAAAAAGCAAATGCACCCCATGCGGGGTGCATTTGCTTTTTGGCTTTATGGGCAAATCAAACGGCTTACTTTGGGCTTTTATCGATCGGTAATGGGCGCGGAGCCGAGCGCCGCCTGTGGCGGATACAGCGAGGCGGAAGCG
>JAEWYV010000239.1 GCA_023458615.1 Bacillota bacterium | reverse complement strand
TCCGATGATGATCTCCATGCGGGAGAATTCATTGAGCATGTGGAATAGTCCTTTCGTGCGGCGATATCCAATGCCGACACTCTGGCATCATACCGCCAAACCAAAACCACGTCAACAAGACGGGTCACCAGCGCGGGATAATATATAAAAACCCCGAAATAATATATGAAATTCACAAAAACCACTTGACACAATCATCCGTGCCCATTATCATAAAACATACTGATTTTATAGGAAAAGGAGAGCCGGGTCATATGCGGATTTCCGCCAAGGGTCGCTATGCGCTTGCCGCTGTCATCAGCATGGCGCAGCAATATCACAACGGCGAGTTTATCACACTCATCAGCATATCGGAAAAGCTCGGCATCTCCAAAATCTATCTGGAGCAGGTGTTTTCGCTACTCAAGCGAGGTGAACTTGTCACCTCCGTTAAGGGCGCACAGGGCGGCTACCAGCTCGCGCGGATTCCGCGGCAGATCTCCGCGCTGGATGTGCTCACCGCTGTGGAGACCGGTCTTTTTGACAAGACCGAGGACACGGTGCCCGAGAAGGCGCCGGAGATTGAGTTTGCAATCCGCTTAGGCGTGTTTGATGCGCTGGACCAAACGGTCGCCAAGGCACTCTCTGCCGTCACGCTCGAAGAACTGGTGCAGGAGGCGGAGCGGCACAAGAGCGGCGGCGCGGTGATGTTCTATATTTAATGATCACTTGTCTCACAAGATATAAAAACAATCCCATCCATCCAGCAAGAGGCGCTGATCGGATGGGATTTTACTTTGTGCAGGAAGTCTCAGTCTTACTGCTTTATTGCGGTTGATAGGGTTCAATCCAAACCCACATCCGCCCACCGCAGACCATGCCTTCTTCCTCGGCAACATCGTTGGACATATCCAACTCCACAAGTCGCGCCTGCCCGGTACGCAGAGTCTCCAGCGCGTGCTTGAGAATTTCGTGCTCCCCGCAGCCGCCGCCAACGGTACCAACGATGCCGCCAAGCGGGTTCACCGCCATCACCGCGCCCGTTGGCACCGGTGTTGACCCGCGCTTTTCCACCACGACGGCGAGGGCACAGGGCTCCCGATTTTCAGAAAGATATTGAAGCAATTCCGGCTCGTGCGAGGTCAATGCTAGGCGCTCCGCCTCCCGCTCCGCGCTCCTGCTACTGCGCTGCTGAATGAGCTCTGCAAGAATAGAGATTGCGATCTCCTTCGGCGTCTCCGCACCGATGGGCAGACCGATTGGCGTATGCACCCGATCAATCAGCGCCCGACCAAAGCCCTCCTCCTCTAGCATATGGAAGAGCTCGATCGTACGACGTTTTGAGCCGATCAATCCCAGATAGCGCGGCATAACGCCCGCAAAAATCTGCCGCAGGCAGACCGCGTCATAGCGATGTCCACGTGTAATCACGCAGACGAAATCATAGCGCGTGATGGCTAGTTCGTTTATTGCCTTGACGAACGAATCGCAGACGACATGCTCCGCATCGGGAAAACGCGCGGCGTTTGCAAAGCTCGGGCGGTCGTCCACCACAGTAACACCAAACTCCAGATCCGCAGCATACCGGCACAGCGGCTGGGACACATGTCCCCCGCCGAGCAGAATCAACCGGCAGGGCGGCAGAAATGCGCGGGTATAGGTCTTTTCAGCGCCGCAATCGTCCTTGGTATTCAACACCAGTTCGGCGGGCGCGCCGCCCTCCATTGCGAGATTGATCAACCGCATTTGCTCCCCCTTTCGCTCATCCCTGCCTGCTATATTTCATGAATCGGCTAATGCAGACTTATGCCTGCACCTGTTTCATCGAGAGTGAGATGCGCTTTTTTGCAACATCCACGCCGAGCACAACCACCTTGACCACGTCTCCGATGGACACCACTTCAGAGGGATGCTTGATGAAGCGGTTGACGATTTCGGAGATATGCACAAGTCCGTCCTGATGCACGCCGATATCGACAAATACGCCAAAGTCAATCACATTTCGCACCGTTCCGGTCAATATCATACCGGGGACGATGTCCTTGATATCCAGCACATCCGTGCGCAAAACGGGTTTCGGCAGCTCGTCGCGCGGGTCTCTGCCGGGTTTGACGAGTTCCTTGACCACGTCCCGGAGCGTCGGCAGGCCAACGCCGCAATCAGTGGCAAGCTTGCTCTCGCCATATTGTTTTACACGCTCCGGCAGATCGCCAATTTTTCCCGCCGCCACATCTGCCAGCTGATAGCCGGTCAAACTGAGCATCTTCTCCGCCGCGGCATAGCTCTCGGGATGTACACCCGTGTTGTCAAACACCAGCTTACTCTCCGGCACGCGGAGGAAGCCCGCGCACTGCTCAAATGCCTTCGGCCCCATCTTGGGCACCTTCATGAGCTGCTTTCGCCCCATGAATGCACCGTTTTCCTCGCGGTAGGCTACGATGTTTTTCGCGAGCGTTTCATTTAGCCCCGCGACCTGCTTGAGCAGCGAGGGCGACGCGGTGTTTACATCCACACCAACGGCGTTGACGCAATCCTCTACCACGCCTTCGAGGGTTTCGCTCAGCCGCTTTTGCGGCATGTCATGCTGATATTGTCCCACGCCGATGGCCTTGGGGTCAATCTTAACCAGTTCCGCCAGCGGGTCCTGCAGCCTGCGGGCAATGGACACCGCCGAACGCAGGTTAACGTCATACTGCGGAAATTCCTCCGCGGCGAGCTTGCTCGCGGAATAGACGGAAGCACCCGCCTCGTTGACGATCATGTAGCTCACACCCTTCGCGCGGGCGATGAGCTCCACCGTCATCTGCTCCGTCTCGCGGGAGGCGGTTCCGTTGCCGATTGCGATATGCTCCACCGCGTGCTTCTTGACCAGCGTTTCGAGCTTTTCAATCGCTTCTTCCTTCTGGCGATCCCCAAAGGTGGGATAGACCACCGTCGTATCAAGCACCTTGCCCGTATCGCTGACCACCGCCACCTTGCAGCCGTTGCGATAGCCCGGGTCGAGTCCCATGGTCACATGTCCCTTGACGGGCGGCTGCATGAGCAGAGGCTTAAGATTGAGCGCAAAGTTATGGATTGCGCCCTCGTTTGCGAGGTCGGTCAGTGCATTTCGCGTCTCGCGCTCTACGCTGGGGTAGATCAGGCGGTCATAGGCATCCTCTGCTGCGGCTTCCACAAACTTACCCGCGTCGTTATTGGCCTTGACGACGGAGCGCTTCACCGTGCCGAGCGCAAGTTCGCGGTCGAGATCGAGGTTGACCTTGAGGAACCCCTCCTTTTCCCCGCGATTGATCGCGAGGATTTGATGGCTCTGGAGCTTACCCATCGGCTGATCAAACTGATAATACAGGCGGTAAACGGAGTCCTCCTCCTTTGCCGCAACGGAGCCGATCTTTGCGTTCTTTGCAATCACATCGCGCAGCTTCTGGCGGATAGACGCATCCTCGGAAACCGATTCCGCAATGATATCCGAAGCGCCAGATAGCGCCTCCTCTACGGTATTTACGCCCTTCTCGGGGTCGAGATACGCCGTTGCGAGCGCCTCCAGCGAAGGCAGTTCCCTGCCCTGCGCAAAGATTTGGGTTGCAAGCGGCTCAAGCCCCTTTTCCTTGGCGATGGTTGCGCGCGTACGGCGCTTTTGTTTATAGGGACGATAGAGGTCCTCTAAAACGGCGAGTGTTTTTGCCTCGTCAATATGGCGGCTGAGTTCCTCTGTGAGCTTGTCCTGTCCGGCGATGGACTTTTTGATCTCCTCGCGCCGCTGGGCAAGATTTCGCAGGTAGGTGAGCCGCTCAAAAAGATCTCTGAGCGTAGTGTCGTCCATCGTACCGTGCATCTCCTTGCGGTAGCGCGCAATGAACGGAATCGTATATCCCTCATCAAGCAGATCAATTACGTTTTTAACATGCGTTTCGCTCTTGTTAAATTCCCTTGCGAGAAGTTGAATTTCTGTCTCCATGTTTGCTCCCTCTCTTCCGGCGCTGCGTTAAATAAAACCATGTATGCTCTTCTTCGCTACGCCGCCTGCGTCCGCCGGTTTGCAGGGCGGGCGTACGGATATTTTACCACAAAGCGCCGCCGCCAAGAAACACAAAAAAACGCGTCGCAACCGACGCGCAATGGATTGACTATGCTAATGTTTACTCTGTTCGCGACGATATATAGCTTTTCAGGGCGGAGAGCGGCATTGGACGCGCGGTTAAGAATCCCTGTACGCGCTCGCTGCCGAGGCGACGCGCCTGATGCATCTGTTCCTCGGTTTCCACACCCTCGGCAACCGTCTGCGTGCCAATAATATGCCCTAGTCGAATCATCATTTCCATGAGTGCAAGGTTCTTTTTATCCTGCACAAACGATTTATCGATCTTTAGTGTGGTGATCTTCAGATCCTTTAACATGCCCAGCGAAGAAAAACCCGTGCCAAAGTCATCCAGCGCGATGCGCACGCCATGCGTATACAGCGCGTTGAGCTTTTGAATGGTACCGCGCTCTTGGCTGAGCAATACCGACTCGGTTATCTCCAGTTCCAGCAGATGCGGCGAAAGTCCGTTTTCCTTCAGGATCGCCAGTACTTCCTCCACAAATGTATCCGAATAAAGCTGAATGCCGGAAACATTGACCGCAATGAAAAAATCAGCATTATATTGCCTGTTCAGCGCGCGCAGCGTTGCGCAGGCATTCCGCAGCACCCATGTGCCAATCGGCAGAATCATACGACTCTCTTCCGCAACGCCGATAAAATCCAGCGGCGCAACCTCGCCCAACTCCGGGCTGTGCCAGCGCAACAGCGCCTCAAACCCCAGCACCCGGTCGGAAAACGGCTGGATCTGCGGCTGAAAATAGAGCTCAAACTCTCCCTGCACCAGCGCCTTTGGCAGCGCATTTCGGATGCGGATACGCCTTAGCAGCCCTTCGGCAATCTGCTCGCTAAAGAACATAACCGAATGCCCTGTGCGCTTTGCCTAATAGAGAGCAAGGTTCGCCTTCATGATCAGATCCTCTCGCGTGGACCCATCCGCTGGGTAGGAGGCGACGCCGCACCTTGCGGATAGATAGAACTGCGCGCCATCCACCTCAACGGGCAAGCGGATTGCCTCGATCACACGGGAGAGCTCTTTCTGGGTATGCGCCGCGTTGCCGGAGGTGGAGAGCAACATAACCAGATCTGTACCTGTCATGCTAAAAAACGAATCTGGCGCCGGGAAATGCTCTGTTAGCCGTATTGCGATGGCGCGCATAATCCTATCGCTCAGGACACTGCCATAGGAGCCCAGCAATTCGGACAAATTGTCGGGCGTAAAAATAGCGATGGCAAAGTGTTCCTTGGGTGTTTGGTTAACACGCATTGCAAACGCCTCGTAAAGGCAGGCGCGGTTGGGCAAGCCGGAGATGGGTTCCACATGTGCCAGACGATAGTTTTCCTCTTTTTGTTCGCGGAGTGCCTGCACGGTATCGGAGAGTGATTCGCGCTGTAAATAATACTGGGTGATATCGCTGACCGTAATGGCAACGCAATCCTTCTGCGGGGAATATGCCAGAATACTAAACCATTTTTGAAAAACGCTGGAATAATTCGTAATTTGCTCTGCAACGCCCGTTTTTGCCACACGCCCAAAGCTGTCGATCCAATATTGTTCTGTTTCGGGATAGATGCTCTTCACGCTCGTGCCGATGAGCTGGTCGCGGGTCCTACCCGTATCCTGCTCAAACGCGCGATTCACTGCTAAAAAAACATAATCTACCGGGTTACCTTGCGCATCATAAACCATGCGATAATACGAAAACGCGCTAATCATGTTGTCAAACAGCAATCGAAGCTCGTTCTCGGATAGATTCCCATGCGCAAATTCGGCTTTGTTTTCCGGCTTTCTAGCCTTCATCATCGCTTTTTGCCTCTCGGATCACATTTTTAGTATCTGGATGCTTACGCCAGCGCCAAATCAGAAGTGGCGCTCCACGACAAAACGGTTGATCTGTTTTGTTTTATCCCCTGATCTTCCAGCCCTTCACACGGTTTCTTCCCTCTCGCTTGGCGGAATAGAGTGCGCTATCCGCCGCCCCAAGCAGTGCCTCGCGCGTAACTCCATTTTCCGGGAGGGCGGAAACGCCAAAGGACATGGTAATCCCGTGTATGTCGAACGGCTCCGCCCCTTCAAAAGACAGATTTTCAACGCCGTTTCGGAGCATGTTGGCACGCCGGATTCCTTCTTCCAGCGTACAATCTGGCAAAATCAGGCAAAATTCGTCCCCGCCAAAACGACAGGCAACATCTGACGCGCGAATACTGCCCATGAAATAAGCGGAGACCTTGGAAAGCGCCTGATCCCCCAGCACATGCCCCGTTAGATCATTGATTGCCTTGAATCCGTCGATGTCCGTCATGATTACCGCAAGTGGTTTTTGCTTTCGAATGGCGCGTGAGATCTCGCGATCAAACGTTTCCTCCATATAGCGTCGGTTAAACAGGCCGGTAAGCGGGTCTCGTACTGAAAGTTCCCTTAGTTTCGCTTCGTCTTGCAAGAGCTTGTTCCGTTGCAATTCAATTTCCCTGAGCTGCCTTCTATTGGAAAATCCATATAGAATGCCAATGACGGCGGTAAACACGATAAATGCAACCAGACTCGGCCAATTGATAGCGCGAAGCGCAGGGCTCAATGCGATTGTTGTGACTACTCCACAAAACTGGATGATGGAAATTATGATTGTTATGCGCTCTCTAAGAAGAATAGACGACAGTTGAATGGACATGCTTATGTAAATCAGCGGAACACAATCTCCTGCCAGCACAGCGGGGTCAAGCAGAATGGATGCCCACGGGCCAAAAACCATACACGTAGCGGTCAGCCAAGTAGAGATTTTATATTTCGCCTTCAGGTTAAAATACAAACCAAGGGCAACAAGCAACATTATCGTACCGACCAACAGTAAGTAAAGGCGCAAACGAGCGCCTTGGTTGACGCTGAGAATCAGAATCATGGTTCCCAGTAGCAACACAAGGTAAATCAACTGAAAAATCAACAGGTTAACGGCGCTTCTTGCTTCATTTGGCGACTGTTTGTTCTTGAAGGAAGCAACAAATGCTCTGAATCTCTCGTGATTCATATGACATAACCAGCTTTCGAAATCGATCGGTTGAAACGACAGAACTGTGAAGCCTCTGCTTGGAAGCCTCCGTTTTATGGAAAAGCCTCGTTACGTCAAAAAAACGTCCGCGCAAGACCAGATGCGAATCCAGATACTATAATTGTAATAGTACGGCGGTATCCCGTCAACTGATTTAGAGATGCTTGTTACATCATAACAAGACTTCGGTTTTGTTACGTCTAGGATCGAATTGATAAAACGCACCTGATTTGTCACGTGCTAATTGTAATTCCTGTGTCAATGGTTGTTTTGACATACACGTTTGGCTATTGCCGCCTCATTATCTGCCTAAGTCTTCCATGTTTTGTTCGTTATATTACATCAATCAGCAGATAATATAGTTTCTTCGCAACATAAAATGCTACATCCGCTTCTTGTATGTGACCTTGACCGCGGGTATAATATGCTTATTGGTTTGAAAAAACGTGC
>JAEWYV010000238.1 GCA_023458615.1 Bacillota bacterium | reverse complement strand
TTGCGCGGAAGCTTTAATAGAGAGAAGAGTTTTTTAGTCGAAACGCCTTCGGCAGGTTTAGCAATGATGAAATGCAGCTTCATGCCGCGCACGGGGGTTAGCACCTCGCCAATGCCCTCCGCACGTTGCGTGCCGCCGCTGAGGCAGAAGGGGACGTCCGCGCCGACCTTTGCGCTAATTTCGAGCAGGGTGCGCTCATCCAGCTCGTCATAGAGCTGCTGTAACCCGCGAAACGCCGCCGCCGCGTCCGCGCTGCCGCCGCCTAACCCCGCTTCGGCGGGAATGCGCTTCGCCACGCGAATCTGTGCACCGCGCCCGGTCAGCGCGCGATATTGCTCCGCCGCGCGGCGAATGGTGTTGTCGTAGGGTAGCACCATTCCCGTGCTGGTGACCACGATGTCCCGCGCGCGCTCAACGGTGACGGTGTCATACAGATCGATTGTCTGCATGATAGAGTCGAGCGCATGATAACCATCGGTGCGCTGATAGAGCACACCGAGTGTAAGATTCAGCTTTGCGTAGGCGCGTTGTGTTGTTCGTTCCATGCCATAGAGTATACCAAAATAGGGCGTGCTTCGCCAGTGCTCCCCGTGTTTGGAATGCAGGGTTGTCACTGTCGTATTGTTGCGCCTTGTGCTATACTATATCTTGTTTGAATTTGAAGGAGTTAACCCGATATGCTGTTTTCACCGTTGTGCAGCGGTTCTTCCGGCAACACATCCTATCTCGAGGGAGGCGGCGTTCGCCTGCTCGTTGACGCGGGCGTGACCGCCAAACGTCTGCGCGAACTCATGTCCATGATCGACGTTTCCCCGGAAGGGTTGGATGCGATTCTGGTGACGCATGAGCATTCCGACCATGTCAGCGGAATTGGCGTACTGTCGCGTAAATATGATATCCCCGTCTATGCCGCTGCGGAGTGCTGGGAAAATATGCCGGCTAGCATCGGAGAAATCGCCTCGAAGAACATCCGCGTGTTTGAACCGGATCGCGAATTTTATCTCAAGCAGCTCTGCGTGCACCCCTTCACCACCCCGCACGACGCGGCGCACGCGGTTGGCTACAGCTTTGTGCACGACGGAAAGAAACTCTCCATCATGACGGACATCGGGCACGTCTCAAGCCGCATGATTGACGCGGTTGCAAACTCCAACCTGATCCTGCTGGAGGCAAACCACGATGTGGATATGCTCAAAGCGGGCAGCTATCCGTATTCACTCAAGATGCGTATTCTCTCCTCGCGCGGGCATCTTTGCAATGAGGACGCGGGGCTTGTGCTGCAAAAGCTACACGATAAGGGCGTGAGAAACGCAATTTTGGGCCATCTCTCGCAGGACAACAACACGCCGGAGCTCGCGCTGGTCACCGTCCAGTCCATGTTGGAGGAGGCAGGACTGCTGGAGAGCATGTTTGTTACCGTTGCGGATCGCTTTCAGCCCTGCGGGTTGTTTGAGATTTAGTGTTTCAGAATCGATCTATCTGCTAAGGTTCTCACAAAATCATGAAAGTTAAAATCGCGTGCGTCGGAAAACTGAAGGATGGATTTTTTCGCGAGGCCGTTGCAGAGTATGCAAAGCGGCTCTCGCGTTTTTGCGCGCTGGAAATATCCGAGGTTGCGGACGAAAAAGCGCCAGAGACGCTCTCCTTGGCGGAGGAAACGCAACTGATTGCCAAAGAGGGAGAACGCCTGCTTACGCGCATCGCCCCGGGTGAGTTTGTCGTCTGCCTGGCCATCGGCGGAAAGCGGCTCAGCTCCGAGCAATTTGCAGAACTTGTGCAGTCCACGTTCGATCGACAGGCTTCAACCATCACATTCGTGATCGGCGGTTCGCTGGGACTGAGCCCCGCTGTGTTAGAGCGTGCGGACCATAAGCTTTCCGTATCCGACATGACCCTGCCGCATGGACTCTGCCGCGTGGTGCTGCTGGAGCAGGTGTATCGCGCGTTTAAGATCAATGCCCATGAACCCTATCATAAATAGCGGGAACCATTGCACAGATCAATTGTGTCGAAATATCAAAATTACACGTATTACTGTTCTAATGTTTGACAATGCTGTTCCTTCAAACTATAGTAGAAATACAACCAAATAGCTGAATCCCCCGCGCAGCGGCGCGGGAGAGCGGGAGAACCAATTTATTGGGGTGAATCCGGTGGACGCCATCGGTAGGACAGCTTTTCGTCCGAACCCGTCAGCTAATCTCGTAAGCGTAGAAAGCAGAGTTTTTCAACGTCTATTTGTCATCTGAAAAACCATAGGAGTTCTTTTTGCGCTTGCAGTCTCTGCGGGCGCATGTTTTTTTTCGAGCGAACGGTATTATCCGCTCAAAAATTTCTCACGCTTGTCTGAGCTCCCTTCACGTTTCGTCTCAGGAAAGGAGAAAAGCATATGATAAAAGTAGCTGTTTGCGGCGTTGGCCGCACAGGGAGCGAACTGCTCCGTGCAATACAGGAGAGTGATCGATTTTTACTCACCGCGGCATTTTGCAGCCCCGGAAGCGATAAGGCGGGCAAGGATGTTGGTGACCTGATCTGCACCGGAAAAACGGGAAACCTTATTCGCGAGGCCGGCCAATTGGAACAGATCCTGCGCGATACACCGACCGATGTCATCATTGATTTTTCAACTCCGGCTGCATCTCGCGCAATTCTGCGCGCTTGCAAGGGGCATCGCACCAAAATCGTATTCTGCACGACGGGCTATACCGACGCGGACATCCTGTGGATGAAGGATTTTGCGTTGCATCACAAGATCGGCGTGGTTTTTGCGCCAAATGTGACGCTGGGTATCAATGTGTTGCTCACGGCGCTGCGCCTTGTTGCCCATGCGCTGCCGTCGTTTGACTATCAAATCACCGAAACGCACCACAGCAAGAAATACGATATCCCGTCCGGAACGGCAAAGAAGCTGGCAAATGCGATTGCGGATGAATTGCCGGAGGGAACAGAGGTGCCGATTCTCTCCATTCGTGCGGGTGGATATGTCGGCCTGCATACCGTGATGCTCGCGAGTGACTACGAGCGAATCTCGCTCACGCACGAATCTTTTAATCGCAGAGCCTTTGTGGAAGGGGCGCTGGTTGCGGCGGAGTTTATCGTCGGTCGCACGGGCTGGTATGAGATGGAGGATGTGCTCGGCATGCGCGCGGCGCAAAAGGCGGCGGCGAATGTTGGGTAACCTAAGTGAATATCGGTTGGGGACATCTTTCTGAAAGGGGGGAAAGTCTTTCCCCGCCGCAAGTAAATTGCTTTTCCTAAAAAGGCATTGTAACTCGTTGTATTCCAAAATCAACCATCCTGGAACAACCGCTCTATTCCATTTGGAGTCAGGTTATGATAGTATGCTCGCATTCTATCTTTGGTTAGGCATACTGTATGAAGACATATCGAACCGGGGAGATTGCCTCTCTTGCCGGATTGCACCCCAATACCATACGGCTCTATGAGGAGATCGGCTTTCTGACAAAGCCGAATCGCCTGCCAAACGGCTATCGTGTCTATACCGATATACATCTGGAGCAGGTTCTATTTGCGCGCATTGCGCTGCGCGCGGAGGTGCTGCAAAACGGCCTGCGGAAGACGGCAATCGAGATCATCCGCCTTGCGGCAGCGCAGGAATTTGATACGGCGCGACAGCAAACGCAAGCATACCTCGCACAGATAGAAAGAGAAATCGCGCTGGCAAAGGATGCGATTCGGTCTGTGGAGGATATTTTAAAACGTCAGTCGCCACCAGCCGCCCCGCAGCGCAAGCGAAGCGAGACCGCCGAGGCATTGGGGATTACCGTGGAAACCCTGCGCAACTGGGAACGCAACGGTTTGGTCTCTATCCGCCGGATGCAAAACGGCTATCGCGTCTACGAGGCGGCGGATATGCAACGACTTGTCATTATCCGCACCCTGCGCTGCGCAAATTATTCTCTCAGCGCCATTTTGCGGTTGATGGGCAGGCTCACCAATGCGGAGGAACTATCTGTTGCCGACGCGCTGAATACGCCGGCGGAAAACGAGGAGATCGTTTCCGTTTGCGACCATCTGCTCCTTGCTCTCTCCGGTGCGCGGCAGGATGCAAACGATATGCTTCTGGCAATCAATCGCATGCAAAAGTTAATTTTCAAGTGATGTAGAATGTGTTCCTATTAGGCGAAAAACACGAACCCTCCATTTAAACACCAACCTTCGGTTTTTTGTTATGCTCTTGTCACAACAAGAAACGGAGGCGTTTTATGGGGAAAAACAAGTTAACGGAACAGAGCAATTCAGCGCAAGATAGCGATTTATCAAAGCAAAGCAGATCAACACAACAAAGCAATTTAACGGAACAAGCCAACGTAAGCTGGAAGAGAAAAACCACCCTGTTTCTCATCAGCCAGGGCGTTACCCTTTTCGGGTCAACGCTGGTACAGTTTGCTATCGTCTGGTATGTTACGCTCAAAACCGCATCCGGCGCTTGGGTTGCGGCGCTGACGGTCTGCTCGTTTCTGCCGCAGACGTTAATCTCGCTCGTTTCCGGCGCGTGGGCAGATCGTTACTCGAAACAGCGGCTCATCATCCTGTCCGATGCGATGATTGCGGTGGCTACGCTCGCGCTCGCGCTGCTCTTTCCGCGGATCGGGAATGACAAAACCGTGTTCATCGCGTTGTTGGTCACCTCGGTTATTCGCTCCGTCGGCGCGGGCGTGCAGATGCCAGCTGTCAACGCGACCCTGCCGCTGCTCGTTCCAGAGGAGCACCTTATGCGCGTCAATGGGATCAACGCGACGTTGCAATCGATTATCCAATTTGCGACCCCTGCGGCTGCAGGCGCAATCCTCTCGCTAGGCAGCTTTGT
>JAEWYV010000237.1 GCA_023458615.1 Bacillota bacterium | reverse complement strand
CCTGTCTGGTTGGCAACAACTGGTATGGGCTCGATAACCTCTTTGGCAAGGACAGTAAAACCTACAGCGGCGGAAACGCCGTTCAATCCCGTGATGGTTATGAAAACAACATCTCGTTTGAATAACAGTCAAATGGAGGATGCCATGCATCGAACGATTTGCTGCTTTGCCGTCATACTAAGTGCACTATGCTTGGCCGCCTGTCAGCCGCAATCTCCATCTGCGGCTTTGGAGACCGCCTCCCCCTCATCCTTTGAAGCGACCGCATCACCAAATAAACCAAATACACCCTCCAGCGTTCCATCCAAAGCTCCGTCAGCGGATTTTGCGGCCAGTAGCAGTGGCATTGTCAACGGGGTGATCCAGGATGCATACGGCGCGCGCGGCGCGCAAAAAACGAATGGCATTCCGGGCCGTTCTTTCGCGCTTTCGCTTTCGAATATTCCGGAGAAAGCAGCCTGTCTCGCACTCTCTGTAATCGACCCCGACGGTGGAAACTGGGTGCATTGGTTGGCTGTCAACCTGCCTGCAGATGATCTTGCAGAGAATGCGAGTATTGATCTTGCCGACCAAATCGTGCAGGGTAAAAATGATTTTGGCTTTGTTGGCTACGGCGGGCCAACGCCGCCAAACGGGACGCACACATATGCCATCACCATATATGCGCTCAGCAGTGCTGTCGATCTAAAAAATGGATTTTCGCAAAAGCAATTCCTAGCGGCGATTGAACCTGTCATTATCGCCTCTACTACAATCACCGGAGACTACGCGCACTAAACTAGTGCATGCAAAAAAATCCGCCATCAGGCGGATTTTTTGATGCATCATTTTTACTTGAGCGCAAGAAACGCAAAGAGCGGATAATGATCGGAATACTCGGTTGGAATCGCACGCGCATTGAGCACGGTAATGTTTTTTGAAACAATAATGTTGTCAATTTGGGACATCTCAATGCGGTTGTATTTGTAGTCGTAAAACTTTGTTTCGCTGGAGTTCACGACCTTATAGTTCTTGAGGAACCCTGCAAATTCGCTCTCCTTTGCGTTAAAATCGCCCGTCAATATTTTATAACTATTTTTATCCGCATCCATCACGGCAAGCACTTCCGCAAATTGCTTCTTGCGGATTGACGCGGATTCATATGAAAAGTGCGTATTGTAGACGGAAACACGTTTTCCATCGATCGAATACTCCACCTTCTGCACGCAGCGCTGCTCCTTGTCCTCACTGGAAAGCAGTGTCACCTGTTCATTTTCCGGTTTGTATTTCGAAATCTGTCCAATGCCGTATTGCCCGCCGGAATCATAAGAGATTGTTTCGGCAAATGAGGTATTCACCGCATTTCTTGTCCGAACGGATAACAGATTGTTGGTCTTATCCTTTTTATTGATGTAGACCTCCTGCACGCCAAGAATATCGGGTCTTTGGGCGGCAATCAGCCAGCCCTGCATCTCAAGATTATTGTTGCCTCGCTTGATGTTCCAAGTACCCACCGTCAGCACATCGCGCACAAGATAGATAGAATAGCGCACCTTGCCGCCAACGGAGATACGAATGGTTTTGCTATTGCCGGACTTGATGGAGTATTTCGCGCTGGCGATGCCGGTGGAACCAATGCTTACTTTCACTCCGCTGTTTGCAGCGGCTTTGATCTCAATTTCGCCCTGCGTCGCCGTCAAAACGTATCCATATTCCGTTGGGGAAAATCTTGGCGAGAGTGTACCGCCGGTGATTTCAAGACCTGTAAGCGCGTCATCGCCGACCTTGGCGGTAAGCTCCAGATATTTTGACGAGATATATCCGGTTGTTCCGTTAAAATCTATGGCATGCCATGCACCAGAGGCATATGCCTGCGTTACGGTAAAGGTCTGCCCCTTTTGCGCCTTACCCAGCTTCTTGCCGCGCATGGAAGGTTCCGCGCGGACATTGACATCCTGCTCAACGTTGATGATTGTGCCGGTATACGCCATCTGATAGGACGCAAGCGACGCGTCAATATTGACATACATGCGGTTGACATATCCTGTGCGGGTGTCCGTCTGCACCTGATACCATTCGGAGTTGACGTTTGTCTGCAAAATCTTCACGATGGTTCCTTCGCTTAGGCGCGTCACCAGAGCGCCGTTTGAACTGGCGGTTTTTCGCATGGCAACGTCGTCAGCCGAGATCACGCCCGTGGTCACCGTCAGAGCGTACGCCGAAGAGAGCGGAATCGCCGCGGCAAAGAGCATGATGCAGACCAGAAATAGAATGGGCACCCGTTTTATCATATGTTCCTCGTTTCCGTATAATCGCGCGTAGATCAGTAAGAATGTACAAACTGAGTTTAGAGAAAATTGGGCGGGATGACAAGCCGCATCCCGCCCAATTCACGAAAACGTTACATTGCTGTTTTTTATTTGTTCACACGATAGATGTTTGCCTCATAGGGTTGCAATCCATCGCCCTGCGCCATGTAGTTGGAGAAAATCAGCTCCATCGAGTTTGTTTCTCTCGGCTGCTTTAGCGGCTTTGCCGCGAGGTTGATTTCTATATAAAACCGCTCATCCCCGTCATCGCGATAATAGCAGAATGCGTCTTCCTTTGCGCTCTCCAGTGGCTCGAAGCGACCATAGACCAACGCGGGGTGCATGGCGCGCAGCGAGATCAGCTGTTGATAGGCGCGCCAGACAGAGGTTTCATCCTGCATCTGTGCCGCCGCATTGCAGATATCCTTATCGCCAACGCGAATCCAGGGCTCGTGCTCAGAGAAGCCACCATAAATTCCATCCGTCCATTGCATCGGCGTGCGGCTGTGATCCCGCGTGCCGCAAAGCACGGTATCCCAGGCTTCCTCCTGCGTCTTTCCTGCGGCGATCAGCTCGCGATACTTATTCAGGCTTTCAATGTCCCTTAGCTCTCCCATGCCGGAAAAGCGGACGTTTACCGCTCCGAGCTCCTGCCCCTGGTAGAGAAATACCGTGCCGCGCGCGCTGAGCAGTATGACTGCAATCAGCTTTGCAAGCGCATCCCGATACTCCTCGCGGGGGTCTATCTTAGACACCATGCGCGGGTTATCGTGGTTTTCCACAAAAATACTTGGCCAGGCATAGTCCGCATACTCGCCCTCCAGCTTGATAAAGCTCTTCTTGAGGTGGTTGAGGTTGTAGCGGTAGTTATCAAACCGATTTTTCCCAAGATTTTCCAGGTGGTCGAAGCTGAAAACGGTATTCAGCTCCTCCCGCTCGTCCGCGGTAAGCAGCTTATTCATCTCCAGTCCTGTACCTGGCGTTTCACCCACGGTAAACGCTTCTTGAAATGCACGCGTTTTCAACTCATGCAGATATTCATGCAGGCGATTGCCATAGAAATAATGCTCAATGCCGTTGAATTTGAGCAACTGACCGAGCACATCCGTTCCATCCTCCAGCGAGGTTTTGCTGATGTAGTTAATCACATCGAGGCGGAAGCCATCAACGCCCTTTTCACGCCAGAAATCGATGATTGCGCAGACATCGTCCCGCACCTTGGGGTTTTCCCAGTTCAGATCGGGCTGCTTTTTTGAAAACAGGTGCAGATACTCCTCATCTCTGGAGTCCACCTTTTCCCATGCGGGGCCGGAAAAAAAGCTTGTCCAGTTATTCGGGTGCTGCGTCCCCTTCGGCTTGCGCCAGATGTAGTAATCTCCATAGGGTCCTTCGGGATTCTTTGCCGAATCAATGAACCATTCATGCTCATCGGACGTATGGTTGACAACCAGATCAAGGATCAGCCGCATCTCTCGCTTGTGCAGTTGCTTAACGAGCTCCTCCGCATCCGCCATCGTACCAAATTCCGCCATGATGGCGCGGTAGTCGCGCACATCATAGCCGTTATCGTCGTTGGGCGAGTCACAGATGGGCGAGAGCCAAACCGCATTGACGCCAAGTTCCTTTAAATAGTCCAGTTTTTGTATGATGCCCTTCAGGTCGCCTATGCCATCGTTGTTTCCGTCCATAAACGAACGCGGATAGATTTGGTAAACCACCGCTTCTTTCCACCAAT
>JAEWYV010000236.1 GCA_023458615.1 Bacillota bacterium | reverse complement strand
CAGCAGTGCCAAACTGATCTGGGGGATGAAGTTCAACACCCAGATGACGACGGTGTTCACAAGCGATGTGCGGAAGGTCTTGTTGTTTAGGATGCTGATGAAGTTATCAAACGGATGCTCCAGAAATTTATAGGAGGTTGTTGCAACACCCTTAAAATCCGTGAATCCGATGACCGCTGTAAACAGCGTCGGATACAGCATGAAAATAAGAAAGATAATGATGAATGGCAAGCTGAACAAATAGCCATATTTGGCGTAGCTCACGCCTTTTCTCTTCGTTGTTGTTTGAGGCATACGCGTTTCCCCCTCAGGCGGTGATTTGGTCTGGCGGATGCGGAGATGGACGGACGGAAGAACTCCGTCCGTCCACATCCATCATATACCAATTTTGGTTTGGTGAAAACAGCTACCTTTTATTGAGCTGCTTCGATGCCGAGGGTATCGAGCACCGCCTGCTTGAACGCATCAATCGCACCAGCGCGATCGATGTTGCCAGCCGTGTACTGACGGACCTGGTCACGCCAGAGGTTGTTGATGGTCTCGTCGTACTGGGTCAGGTTCTTGCCGTTTGCAAACTGGTTCGCCGGTACGAACACGTCAAACATGTTCTGGCCGCCGAGGAAGTCGAGTTTGCCGTCGGACTTCGCCATAACGGTACCGGAAGCAACGGTGTCCTTCGTGCCGCCTTCGCCGTTGAGGGTGCCGTTCGCCCACATATACTGCAGGCCGTCTTCGCCGGTCTGGAGGGTGATCCAGTCGATGAGCTTGCCAACAGCTTCCTTCTTAGCGGAATCTTTGTTGGCCAGAACCCACGTGCCGCCCCAGAAGAAGCCGATCGGCGGGTTGCAAACTGCCCAATCGCCATAGGTGCCTTCGCCGACCTTGGTGCCGCCGGAGTGGGGTCCCATGACGTAGTTGATCAGCCATGCCGGGCCAAAGAACCCGAAGATGGGCTGTGTGCCGATGCCCTGCATGTCAGCATACCATGCATCGGTCCAGTCACGGGTGTCATTGTAGTAGCCGCCTTCTTTGAGCTTCATGGAGAGATCGAGGAACGCTTCACGAGCGGGGTCGATGTTGAGCTTGCCGTCAACAACCCAGCCGGTCGGGGAGCTGTTTTCCACTGCGTGCCAGATGTCGCCATCGCCAGAGACGATGCCGTAGCCCTTCGCCTTCAGCTCTGCAGCTGCCGCAAAGAACTTATCCCAACCCGGGCCGATTTTGTCAGCGACGACGGCGGGATCATCGGTTCCCCAGGTGTCCTTCGCCAGCGAGCGACGATAGATGAACGCGCCGCCGGTTGCCTGATAGCCAAGGCCTACGAGAGCCTGGTCGCTCGGACGGGTGCCGATATCAATGGTATACTGTGCAATCTGGGCATCCGCAATTTCTTTGTCAACGTCGATACCAAGATCTTTATAAGCGGCCGCATAGCTGCTCATGTCGCCCTGGGTATACTTGAGGACGAACGCGGACTCAGCGCAGTACATATCGGGGGCATCCTTGCCGCCGGCTGCCAGAGCCTGGTCAAGAGCGGGCTGATAGAGACCATCGGTGGTGGCAATGATGGTCGGGTTGATCGTGTAACCGAAATCCGGATGCGTATCAACATACTTCTGCAGCATCTTCGGAACCTCGTCCGTAAACGTGTAGATGTTGATCACTTTGTCGCTATCCGCAGCGGGTGCTGCAGCGGCGGGCGCTTCGGTGGCGGCTTCTGCGGCGGGGGCTTCAGCTGCGGGTTCGGTGGCAGCGGGAGCGGGGGCGCAGGCAACCAGAGTAGCCAGAGTCATAACGAGGGACAGAATAATCGCGATTGTCTTTTTCATTGCTTCCTGATACTCCTCCTTTTAAATTGCGTCACAATGTGCACAGCGGGAGAAAATAGATTCGATTGTTAATAAGGAAATCCGAATTCGTCACGATGTGTACAAGGATGTGACACGATCATTATAGAATCTGCTTAAGTTTAAGTCAAGATTGATTTTGAAATTAATTTGCTTAAGCTTAATTTTGCAGGCAATGTCTTGACTTAAGCGCCCCGGTGGCGCAAAATGATAGAAACGAGCGAAACATGAGGAATTGGGGCGACATGATCTATCTGGACTACGCGGCAACCTCGCCGGTCTATCCCGCTGTTTTGGAGCGAATGAACAGCGTTTCGCGCGATTTTTACGCGAATCCTTCCTCATTATATACAACTGGATTTGAAGCAAGGAATATTCTGCACGAAAGCCGCTCCCAAATCGCCGCCTCAATTCACGCGCAAAACGACGAAATCGTTTTCACATCCGGCGGAACGGAGGGCAACAACCTCGCTCTTTTTGGTGTATTGCACGCAAACACGAAGAAAAAACATATCATCGTCGGCGCAACGGAGCACCACAGCGTTTTAGCCGCCGCGCACGCTCTAGTAAAGGAAGGTGCATCGCTTACCATCCTCCCCTGCGACGCTGCCGGACGCTATCAACCGGACGATATCGCGCGCGCCATCCGCGCGGATACCGCGCTGGTGAGTCTGCATCTTGCCAATAACGAGACAGGCGTTTTGCAGCCAATCGCCGAAATCGGTGCAATCACGCGCGCGCATCGCGTCCCTCTTCACTGCGACGCCGTCGCCGCATATGGTCATATTCCAATTGACGTCCATGCGCTTAAGATCGACTTGTTGACCACATCGGCGCATAAATTCGGCGGGCCGCGCGGGATCGGCTTTTTATTTGTACGGAACGAAATACCAATCATTCCGCTGTTTTTTGGTGGTCAGCAGGAGCGCGGTCTGCGTCCGGGAACGGAAAACATCCCCGCCATTGCCGGATTGTCCAAGGCGCTGGAGTGCGCTTCTCTCCCTGCGGACAGCACAGCGCGAACCCTTCTGGAATCGCGGCTGATGCAGTTGCTCCCCACTGCTCGCGTCAATGGCGGCAGTGCTGAACGCCTCCCCCACATCCTCAGTCTTACCATTCCCGGCATGCCGAGCGAGCGACTGCTGCCGCGTTTATCACGGCTCGGCATCTATCTCTCCGCGCGTGCTGCCTGCGCCGGAGGTGAGCGTAATCCCTCGCATGTACTCCTCGCAATGGGACTTTCCGAGGCGGATGCGGGTGCAACAATTCGTTTTTCCACCGGTTTTGACACAAAATTAAGTGAAATCGAAGAAGCCGTAAACGCAATCGATTTCGTAATAAAACAAGAGAAATGAACCATAAGTACACTACTTAATTTTTTACTTATATTCAGGAGGTATTCTATGTGGAATCGTGAAGCTGCGCGAGCAAAGGCGCGTCTGCTCGTCTCAAAAATGACCTTGCAGGAGAAGATGTCGCAGCTGGTCTATGGCGCGCCCGCCATCGAGCGGCTCGGCATCCCCGCGTACAACTGGTGGAACGAGGGTCTGCATGGCGTTGCCCGCGCCGGCATTGCGACCAGCTTCCCGCAGGCAATCGC
>JAEWYV010000235.1 GCA_023458615.1 Bacillota bacterium | reverse complement strand
GATAGCAGGCTTCGCATTGTCCGCAGCTGTCGTAGGTCTTCACAACCACCGGATCGCCAACCTTCAGGTCGGTGAACGTCCCCTCCGGAATCGCGGCGACGCGTCCGGAGACCTCATGACCGGGCAGGAACGGGAGTTTCACATCCCCGCCGGTAAACACACGCTGTTCCCAGGTGCAGATCAGGCACCGCTCGAGCTTCACCAGCAGTTCGCCCTCCACCGGGACGGGGGTAGAAACCTCCCGCACCTCGGCTTTGTAGGGTTCTGTGACGAAGATCGCCTTCATCTTCTCTGGTACCATATTCATTTGCCTCAGTCCTTGATGTCCGCGGCTTTTGCGCCTTCGTGCACGAGACGGACGAGGTTGCGGGTCACGCCTTCGGGATCGGAGCTCTTCCAGACGTTACGACCGATGGCAACGCCGCGCGCGCCGGCCGTCATGGCCTGCTCGATGCAGAAATAGAGGGAGCTCAGATCGCTGACCGCTTCGCCGCCGAGTACGATAACCGGCTGGAAGGAAGCTGCGATGACCTTTTTATAGGATTCCGCATCACCCGCAAACGCCGTCTTGATGATATGGGCGCCGCATTCGCAGCCGGTGTGGGCCGCAACAACGAGGTTTTCAATCGTGTTCGGGATCGCAGGCGAGAAGCCGCCGGGGAGCATTTCCGCCATGACCGGGATGCCCATCGCATCGCCTTTGCGGCAATAGTCCGCGAGCTGCTTGAGCGACTGGTGCTCATAGGGCGACCCGGGGAAACCCATGCAGATGATGCCGTCGGCACCAACGCGCAGCGCATCTTCGATATCAAACATCTGATCCTGGCAGAAGTCATCGCCGTTGAGGCAGGAGTTGCCGCCGTCCACGCGGAGAATCAGGTTGACATCCTTAAGAATATCTTCATATTTGCGCGCGATGCCGTAGGTGGTCAGAATCGCGTCTGCGCCGCCCTTGATGATGGCACGCAGTTTCGCGCCGACGTCGTCAAGCGCGGGATTTACATTCAGGCCAAGGCCGTGGTCCATTGCCACGACGACCATCTTGCCGTCTTCACGAAAGAGTCTGGAAAGTCTTCTCATTTGTTCTGTCCTCCAAAGATATATTCTTCGCTCTCTACCCCGTTGCCCTGTTCGCTATCCCCCCGGTGAGGAAAATCGTATCGCTCCTCGGTTTTCGCGTCGGGGGTGGCTCGGTTGTCTCGGTTGCGTGTGAGCCGGTATCGGTTTTTTGATGCGAGAAATAGGCCCCGCAACATTCGTATTCCTCATTGAATCGATCGGAATTTACGCGTTTGGTGGTTTGCTCTACTGTCTGTCGTAATCATTGTCGGCCCTTGCTTTGGCGTCCTTGCCGCGGTCAGGGTGCTAAAAAACGAGCCGCATCAGGTCAGTCTTGCCCTTGCGCGTCTTCGTTGACGCGATGCTTGCTGGTCCTAATCGGTGTTCTGGTCAATGGTTGACTTCAGTGCTATTTCGTTGCTTGCTGTTTGTTTTTTCGCTAAAAGACTGTTTTGCCCGCGCTTGCTTGTTTTGCAGAGCGCATTTGCCGGGTGTGATTTTTTTCAGGCGATGCAGGTTTGGAGCCTCTGCGATGTCGCTCTGAAAAGTAGTACTAACTTTTCCTATGGGCTTAGTATAACGGTATCAACCAACAGAAACAATATAGCATTCCGACAAGAAATCCTCCGGTTCTTTGTGAATAATTCACAAAGAAAGGTGCATGATTGTCCATTATAGGTCGTTTTTTTCAACGATACAACCTTGTCTGCATGAAAAATGCTGTTACGTCGAATGAATCAACATTTCCATTTATAAAAAAACAACAAACGGTAGAGCTACCTTGAGCAGGCTTGCCGCTTGTGAAAGAAGGTGGTACTATCATATTATAAATCTGCTTTTTTCGTTGCACTAAATGCATCGGTTGCAATCCCCGCCGTCCTGCACAGTTTAAATTGACTTATTTGTTTTGCGCGAAGGCGAAATGTGCGGTTGATCTCTCCGATCTGCCAGAGGGTATGATCTTTTTCGGGCAAAAAAACTGCAAGCCCGACGAAAGGGTTACAAATGAAATCTGTTATTAAAAAATTTACCCGTCAGACGCTGATTGAACTCAGCTCCTTTGCCGGTTGCCAGGTGCTCAACAGCAAATGCTCCATGGAGCAGGAGATTCTCCGCGCAACCGTGGTGGAGGATGTCAATTTAGGGCGATGGGCGCAGGCGGGCGACGCAGTGATCTGCTCCGGTTATCCGTTTCATGCGCATATGGAGAGCTTTCCCGCTGCGTTGGAGCAATTGCACGAGGCGGGCGCAACCGTGCTCTGCATCAAATCCATTCGAAATAAACCCTTCCCGGATGAGGCGATTCAGCTCGCCGATGCGCTCGACCTCATGGTTGTCGAGCTGCCCCGTGAGGCAATCTTTTCCAATATTATTCAGCAGATTTCCGAAAAGATCCTCAGTCTGAAGGCCGAAGCCTACAGCCAGTTGCAGGCGCAGACGGAAAGCTTGCTGGAGATTCTCTTTCGCGAAAACATGCTGGAGGATTGCTTCTATCATATTGAGCAGTTCATCGGCAACCCGGTCATTGCGTTTGTCACCAACATCAAGCTCTATATGAGCCGCGAAACCCGCGCATGGCTCACGCAGGAAGATCAGGCCGCCATTTTTCATATGTTCTGCCGCCAGCAGCAAACAGGCGAGCGTACGCTGAGCATCCCCATCGACGGGCGGGACACCGTATTCGACTTTATTGAAGTTCGCATGACCGGTGACGAAAGCCTGCTCCTAGGGGTCGCCGAGAAAAATCAAACCACCGACGAGCTGGTGTTTCTTGCCCTCAACCGGATCGGGAAATTCCTTGCAGTCGAGGTCAAAAACGCCACCACCGCGGAAAAGGTTCAGCGTCGTCAGGAGGATACGCTGATCAACGATCTTTTCTCCGGCGAATTTGCGTCCGATTCGGATGTGGTAACTGCCGCCGCTTCCTATAATTACCATCTGGATCGAAACTGGAAATATCGGGTTGCGATCATCCGTCTGTTGAGCCGCGCCGAAAGTGGCCCGCTCCACCTCAATTTTACCAACCTCTTGCAAGGCGCGCGGGAATATCTCCATCTTGATGCCATCATCACCTCCTATGCGGGCGAGATTGTTTTGATGTTTTGCGACGGCAGTGAGCACGCTGTGCTGGAACGATTCACGAAATGGCTCAGTGGAATTGTAGCCGGATATGATATACAGGTGCACCTCAGCGCGCCCGCGTCACTTGTCGGCATTCCGCTTGCGCTGGATCAAGCGCGCAAGATTGGCTCCATTTGCCAGCGCTGCGGTATTACGGAGCGCATCGTCAACATTGAGCAGCTCGGCACACTCTGGCTCTTTAACCTACTCCCCCGTGATGAAACCGTCGCATCTTTTGTGCATCGATTCCTCGATCCGCTGAAAACCTACGATTTGGAGCACGGCAGCAGTCTGATTCAAACCCTGAAAACCTATCTCAACTGCGGCGGGAGCACCAAACTCACCTCTCAGATTCTCTTTACGCACTATAACACCGTGACCTATCGTCTGGAGAAAATCCAGAGCCTTCTGGGAATCGATATGGAGGACAATAGCCTGCGCATGCAATTGATGGTTGCGCTCACGCTGGATCAGTTGCTGGATTGGCTGCACTAA
>JAEWYV010000234.1 GCA_023458615.1 Bacillota bacterium | reverse complement strand
GTGTTCTCCGGCATGCGGGAGTTTGAGTCGGTCTATGGACAGCGCGCGGACAAACGCAGAAAGCTCACAAATGGCGGCATGCCCTGCACGCTGTATCAATACTTTGGAGTAAGGGACGTATGAAGTTTGCGGTAATCCTTGGCGATGGAATGGCTGATTGGCCTGTAGAAGAGCTTGGCGGGAAAACCCCGTTGGGTGCGGCGCATCATCCGATGATGGATCAACTTGCCAGCAATGGTGAATTCGGGCTCGTGAAAACGGTGCCGGATGGCATGAAACCCGGCAGTGACACAGCAAATCTGTCTGTGTTTGGTTACGATCCAAAGCGTTATTATTCCGGCAGGTCACCGTTGGAAGCTGCAAGTCTTGGTATCCCATTGGTAGAGAGCGATGTAACCTACCGCTGCAATCTCGTTACGCTTTCGGATGCGGCGGATATTGCTGATACACTCATGCTGGACTACAGCGCTGGTGAAATCTCCACGGAGGAAGCGCGCGAGTTGGTTCTGTTTTTGGATGAACGGCTTTCGAGCGAAGGCGTTCGGCTCTATCCGGGATTTTCCTATCGGCATTGTCTCGTGCTCAACCATGCTGAGACGGGCGCGGAGTTAACACCGCCACACGATTTTTCCGGCAAGCCTGTTACGGGCAGGCTGCCGCAGGGGACGAATGCCGACCTGCTGCTACACTGGATGAATACAGCTTATGCGCTACTAAAGGAGCATCCCATCAATCAGAAGCGAGTTGCCGCGGGAAAGAATCCCGCCAACGCCATCTGGTTTTGGGGTGAGGGAAGAAAGCCCGCCTTAACGCCGTTTGTGAAGAAGACGGGGCTGAGGGGCGCGGTTATCTCCGCTGTCGATTTGATTCAGGGAATCGGCAGATGCGCGGAGATGGAGGTCGTCAAGGTTGAGGGCGCGACGGGCACCTTTGAAACCAACTTTGCGGGCAAGGCAGCCGCTGCAATCGATGTTCTTGCGCGCGGTGCGGATTATGTTTATGTCCATATTGAAGCAGCGGATGAGTGCGGGCATCACGGTCAGCTCAAGGAGAAAATTTACTCCATTGAGCAGATTGACGAGAAGGTGTTGCGGCCTATCTATGACTTCTTGGAATCCACGGGGGAGGACTATGCCATCCTCGTGTTACCCGATCACCCAACGCCTCTGAAAATTCGCACACATTCCGCAGAACCCGTGCCGTTTGTACTGTATCGAAAGGGAGACACAGCTGGAAAAACGCTTCGATACACCGAGGAAGATGCAAAGACAATCGGTATCTATGTGGATGCAGGGTATCGTTTAATCGATCGTATGCGGCGCGTTTGAGCAGCGGAATAACGGAAGAAAAAACAAAGCAGGAACTATAGAAAAAGGCTTGCAAATTTGAGCGCATTCGTGTATTATACACATTGCGTCGGAAAAAACGAGCCGTGGAGAGATGGCTGAGCTGGTCGAAGGCGCACGACTGGAAATCGTGTTTACCCCTTAAAGGTAACGTGGGTTCGAATCCCACTCTCTCCGCCAAAAACAAGAGCACCCAAGCGGGTGCTCTTGTTTTTGCGATGAGATGGAGGGATTCGAAGGGCGGAATAGAAAACCATCCTGCGAATGGTTTTCCCGCCCCGGGGAGTGCCGCCGACTTAGCCACGCCGCGCGAAGTGCAAGTGGCGCAAGGCGAAGCGTAGAATCCCACTCTCTCTGCGTTTCTAAAATGAGATGGAGGGGTTCGAAGGGCGGAATAGAAAACCATCCTGCGAATGGTTTTCCCGCCCCGGGGAGCGCCGTCGACTTAGCCACGCCACACGAAGTGCAAGTGACGCAAGGCGAAGCGTAGAATCCCACTCTCTCCGCGTTTCTAAAATGAGATGGAGGGATTCTAAGTTCACTTAAGAGTAAGTACGATCTATAATCGAAATCGTTAACAGACATACGCATTCTATGCTGATATAATACAAAGACTTCAAAGAACGGAGAAGACGACCATGATTCAATTGATAGAAAAAATACCCACCGCGGAGGAATATATCAGCCTGCGTTTGCGTTCCGGTATGGGTACCAAGGATATTATAAGAAGCCAAATTGCGCTTGATCATTCTCTCTTCATCGCCACCATCTACGACAACGAAACCCTCATTGCGTTTGGAAGAATCGTAGGCGATGGTGGTATCACGTTTGTTGTTAGCGACATCATGGTAGACAAATCCTATCGCCGTAAAGGGCTCGCTGAGCAAATCATGCAGGCGATTGATCGCTATTTTGACGCACACGCGCACGAAGACAGTTATATCTGTTTAATTGCCAATCGTCCTGCGGATCAACTCTATCATAAGCATCACTTTGAGTATCTATCGGAGGATAAGTGCGGCATGCTGCGGAATCAGACAGCTTGGCCGGAAGAGAACAAACTATAATTCCGGCCCATTGAAGAGCACAGTGCAATCAATTTTGAGCACCACTTTGGTGCTCTTTTTTATCTCAAATTGCATTACTGTCAAACTGATGTTGAAGAATGGACACAATTGTGAATGAATAGGGGTGTATACTACAGACGTCTAAAACATAAAAACAAACGAAAGGCGTATTTCATTTAAAATGAGAAAAGCATTTCTGCTGGTATTGACTTTGATATTGATCTTTATTCTGGGCGAAACGGCGATATATGCCGTAGGCCTGCTACCTCAGGAGCCGATCAAGGCTTCCATTGAGGAATCCTTGTCGCAGTTGGAGCTTGAGTATAAAAATCCATATGTTATGCACGATAAAAGCAGGAATGGTATTGGTAACTTTACGGATTGCCTGATTCTGAACCTGAGTTATTATTCCGACTCGAATGCTGATCCGATGGCGATGCTGACTAATCCGCGATATCGTGAAAAAGGACAATCGACCGTAAACGACCTGAAAGCACTGATCGGAGGACAGTCCGCCAACAGCAACTACTTTCATTATTGTATGGGGTTTCGTGTTTGGATGCGCCCGTTGCTTACCGTCTTTAACTATATGCAGATTCGCTCCATGTTCAGTTCACTTCTATGGATTCTGTTTGGGCTATCCATTTTTGCGGTGCATCGTGTGACTAAAAGTGAACTGTTTTCCGCACTCTATGTGATTTGCTTTGCGGCGCTGAATCCGTTGGGGATTGCTGGGACTTTATCCTATATGGACTGCTTTATCATCGCATTTCTTGGAATACTTCTGGTGCCTGCGGCGCTGCGCCGGGCAGAAAAATCTGCAATCAGCATTCCCACACTGTTTATGACCCTGGGCGCTGTTACGCAGTTTTTCGATTTTTATACCAACCCGCTCATCACGTTTGCATTTCCAATGATCGTTCTTCTGTTTGTCCAGCAAAGAAGTCAGATTACGCTTGCACAGAAGAACTACTTTCGGACGTTTCTGTCCGGATTTGCGATCTGGATGGCTGGATATGTTGGTATATGGCTGCTCAAGCTTCTTTCGACGGCGTTGCTGACGAATCTGGATGTAATGTTTGCTTTGCGCGCAGTGCTTCAGGAAAGCTTCGGCATTTCAAACGATATGGCACTTTATTTTGAGACATTGGTCGCCGGCGCGCGCAATATCTTTACCCCTGAGATTGTTGTCGTAACCGCTACCGTGTTATGCGTGTACGTTTTTCGATTTTTCAGGCGGCCGAATCAAAAGATCGAGCTAAAACATAGCTGGGTATTTCTTGCAATCGGGAGTATAAGCCTTATCTGGATATTACTGGCAAAAAGAACAATGGAGCACATCAATTTTCAATATCGCACGCTGGGGGTTCTGTTGCTTGGGGCGTTTGCGTTTCTCGCATCGGTTTTCGACGCGCATCGTACCGAAAAAGATGGTTAATAGCGTATTGGATAGCGATAGTACTGCAAAATCAAAAACGGACATCCGGGAGGGTGTCCGTTTTGATGCAAACGCTGTTACTTTGAATCAACCTTCTTGAGAGAAGGACAGCTCCAGATATAGACCATGATCATGAGTGCGAACTCCTGTATCGGCAGAAGATACCGCGGGTCCTGCGCGCAGATGCCAAAGAATGTTGAGACAAAGACACCGAGCGTTGGTAAAAACGCAAGCAACTCTTTCTTCC
>JAEWYV010000233.1 GCA_023458615.1 Bacillota bacterium | reverse complement strand
TCTTCCGCGGGTTGCTCGGGACCGATCTGTTTCGCCTGCGCCGCTTTGTCAAGCGCCACGGTTACCGCATGCCGATCGTGTTTCGCTGGAACAAAAAAGCGCGCCTGCCCGAGGGGACAAGCGCGGGAATCATCTACTATTGCCATAAGGACGGGTTTCACTTCGTCACATTTTATGCGGACGAAACGCTGCCGCCGGACGATCAGGGGGAGGCGCGGTTCCGCTTCCTCAACGGAATCGGCGGCAAGGGAAATCACTTTGACACCATGCGCGGCTTTTTAACCACGCACAATGTCATCCCGTTCGCGCTCATCATGGTCTGGCCGGACTGGCGAAAGAGCATCAATTCTGCGTCAAAAAGTCCAGCAGAATCGGATTGAGCAGATCGTAACAACGCAATACAAAATCATGACTGCCTTGCGGGAAGATGACCGTGAGGCAGTTTGTGTTTTGTTCGCCAAGTGAGCGGACGGAGGACTTTGTCTGGGCCGTTTCGCCGCGCGCGCACATGGCGAGCATCGGAATCTGAACGGCGCGGTAGCCGGCAAGTTCGCTTAAGTGGATTCGTTTTTCAAAAAACGAAACATAGGTATCGAGCGGAATATTGGCGCTGTAGGAGACGAGCTTCTCCGTCTGCTCCGGCGTATAACCCCAATACTTGGCCTGCATGCGCAAGAGCTTTGCGCTTTTAACGGAGCGGTGGGTCATGCGCGCCATGCTGCTAAATAGCTTTGTGCTCTGCTCGGTTGCATTGAGCCAGGGGCTCAAGAAAACAGCGCGGGAGAAGAGGGACTCGTGCTCGCTGACGAGCTTCACCGCGAGCTCCGCGCCGATGGAATGCCCCATGAGCAGCGCTTTGCCAAGGTTCAACGACACAATCCACTCGGCTAGCGCATCTACTACTGCCTGCGGATCATATGCTTGTGCCACCGCTTCGCCCGCGCCGGGCAGATGGGGCACCAATACATGAAAACGGCTGGCAAGCATGTCGTATTGGTGCGAAAAGGTATCCAGCGCCGCCGCGCCGTGCAGCAGAATCAGCGTGGGGTTCTTTGCGTCGCCATAGGTATCAAAAAACATACTACATCCTCAAACTCATCAAATTTCGAGAGCTAACTGTACAGAGCAACACCCGGGCAATGACCCGGGTGCTGATTGCTGGCGCTTGGCGTCAGATTGTGATCTCCTGCGCAATGCGATACATATATTCGTCAAGATCCTTGGTCATGGTCATCGCTTCGTCGATGGAGACCGTGGTGATCTGGCTGTTGCGGTAGCAGACGATCAGGTTGGTGTTCCCCGCGAGGATTTCCTCCACCGCGCGGTGCCCCATGCGCGTTGCCATCACGCGATCGCGCGCGGACGGGCTGCCGCCGCGCTGGATATGGCCGATGATGGTGACGCGGGTATCCAGCCCCAGCTCGTCGCGGCAGCGCTGGGCGATTTCGTTGGTGCTGTTTGTGCCCTCGGCAACGATGATGAGGTGGTGATGCTTGCCGCGATACTGCGCCTCGCGGATATGCTCCACAACATCCTTTTCAAAATCGAACGGGCGCTCCGGCAGGATGATCGAGGTTGCGCCAACGGAGATGCCGACATAGACGGCAAGGTGCCCTGCGCCGCGGCCCATGATCTCCACAACGCTGGTGCGCTGGTGGCTCTGCATGGTATCGGAGAGTTTGTCGATGGCCTCGATTGCGGTGTTTGCCGCCGTGTCAAAGCCGATGGAGTAATGCGAGCAGGCGATGTCGTTGTCAATCGTGCCCGGAATGCCGATGGTGTTGATGCCGTATTTGGCGAGCTCACGCGCGCCGCGGAAGGTACCGTCTCCGCCGATCGCAATCACGCCGTCGATGCCGAGATATCTACAGTTTTCCGCCGCGCGTTTCACGCCCTCGTCGGTGCGGAATTCTTCGCTTCTTGCGGTATAGAGTATGGTGCCGCCGCGCGCGGTGATGCCATTGACGGCGCGCGCGTCGAGCTCTACGACATCGGAATGAATCAGTCCGTTATATCCGCGGTGAATGCCGACGGGGATGACGTCGTGCAGCACGCAGGTGCGCACGGCGGCGCGGATGGCCGCGTTCATGCCGGGCGCGTCGCCCCCGCTGGTGAGGATGCCGACTCGACGAATCTTGTTTTCCATTTGCTGATATCCTCTCTTATTCTCAAAACCCGTTTTACGGGCCTCGGGTGATCGAATGAAACCTTGCGCTTCGCGAAGAGAATTTTCCCGCGACAGATACACAGGAATGGGGAAGAAAAACTTCGCCCCCATTATTATGAAACAGTATACTACGAAGGCGAAAGAAACACAATTTCTGCATTGTAAAATTCCTGCGGCAGTCGGCATAATGAAGCTGACAATACAAAAACCTGCATAATTAATCAACACGATGTTGATCAAAAATCAATAATACGCAGAAAAATAAGGTTCGATTTGCGATTATGAAAAATAGATGCAGGCGAAGATGCGGAAATTAGGCTCAAAAAACGCACGAAATACCTAGAAAATATATAAAAACGCAGGAATTCAAACGTGACTTTGCAGAAAAACAGTAACAAGTTTCCCAAAGGCGGCCATAAAAGGAGAAAAAAGAAAAATTTGCAAGAAATACTAGACAAGGCTTCATAATGACGCTACAATGGGGTTGTAATTCCAATCACATCTTTCTAAAAAATACAGATCAAGACAATTTAAGGAGGCAAACACACATGGGTAAGTATGACATTCTTGTTGATGAAATGGAAGCCAAGCTCCGTCCGCCGACGATTGGTCTAAAACCCTATGCGCCAAAGGTGATTCCGCTGACCACTGGCGAGGATATGCTCGTGCGCGAAGCAACCCGCGAGGAGACCGAGATGGTCATCGGCGGCATCAAGGTTTTGCTGGACCACCAGAAGGACTTTTACGACATCGTGTCCGCGCGCATCGTCGCAGAACTGCTCGGCATGCTGCGCTATCGCGTGCAGGATGAATATCTGCTCATCGGCGCGATCGACGGCGAGATCGCCGGCATCGTCAACGGTCGCATGGTCAACGAAAAGGTCGGCATGAGCTATCACACCATGACGCTCAAGCGCGGTGCCCGCGTCGGCGCGCAGCTCTTTGCCGCCAAGATGGAATATCACTTCGACTTTATGAATCAGGACGAGGTTTGGATCGTTGCGGAGAGCCCCAACGGCTTTAAACGCTGGATGATCGAGTATGAGCTTGAGTCCCGTCCGCAGTGCCCGCATGAGCTGGGCGGCGTGCCGACATTTGTTCTCACCCGCGCGCTCTGGGAAAAGCACAAGGCAAACAAGAACGTCGGCATTCGCCCCGCGTTTGAAGACGTGATTGAAGCCAATAAGATCGTGCATATGCCCGCGAAGATCAGCGTCTGACGCTGCAGTTTGCCGGGCGCGGCAGATCGTCCGCGCCCGGATTGACTTGAGGGAGAAAGGAAGAAGGCAATGAGACAGGTAGGAATCGTTGGCGTTGGCCACACCAAGTTTGGCAAGACGAACGGGTCGTTTCTGGATATGCTCTGTGAAGCGGCGCTGCTTGCCATGGACGACGCAGGCGCAAAGACCGGACGAAAGAATGTAATCGATCAGGTGTTTGTCGCCACAATGGGCGCGGGCATGGTAAACCGCGTCAGCGGCGCGGCGAGCGCAATTGTAGACACGCTGAATATCCGCCCGGCGATGGCGGAAACCATCGAGAACGGTCCGGCTTCCGGCGCATCCGCCGTCAAGCTCGGCGTGATGGCAATCGCCAGCGGCATGTGTGACTGCGTGCTCGTCATCGGTGGCGAGGCCATGCGCGAGGTTTCCGGCTGGGAAGGCACAGACTTTGTGGCTACGATGCTGCATCCCGTGGCGGAGTATACATACGGCCTGACGCTGCCGTCCTTTGCGGGCATGTTTACGCGCCTCTGCATGGAGCGCTTCGGCGTGGAGAGCAAGGATCTTTCCATTGTCTCTGTCAAAAATCATGACAACGCCTGCCATAACCCCGTTGCGCATATCCAGCGCCCCGTGGTGCTGGAGCGCATCACCAACCCCGCCTACATCAACGCAACCAACCCCATCGTCGCCGATCCGCTCCGGCAGTTTGATATGTGCCCGGTTTCGGATGGCGCGGCGGCTGTTTTGCTTGTTGCAAAGGATAAACAGGACGAGCTTGGCTTTGCCAAGAAGCCGTTTGTGCGCGTTGCGGGCATCGCCTCGGCAACGGACACGCACGTGGTTGCAAACCGCGAAAACCCCAGCGACCTGCTGGCGGTTCGCCTCAGCGCCCAGAAGGCCTACAAGATGGCCGGCATGGGGCCGGAGGATATCGACGTTGCGGAGCTGCACGACGCCTTCCAGATTCTGGAAATCGAGGAGAGCGAAGAAGCGGGTCTCTTCCCGCGCGGGCAGGGGCACATTGCCGCGCGCAATGGGGACACCAAGGTTGGCGGAAAAATGCCGATCAATACCTCCGGCGGTCTAAAGGCCAAGGGGCATCCGCTGGGCGCAACGGGAGTCTCGCAGATTGTCGAGCTGGTTCGCCAGCTGCGCGGCGAGGCGGACGGGCGTCAGGTAGAGGGCGCGAAGACGGGACTTGCCGTCAATTTCGGCGGTTTTGGCAACAATGTCGTCTCGACGATTTTGACCACGAAGTAAGGAGGGAATCAATATGGAACAGATGTACGCCTACAAATGCACAAAATGCGGCAAGCTGCACCATCCCCGCTACGTCGTGTGCCAA
>JAEWYV010000232.1 GCA_023458615.1 Bacillota bacterium | reverse complement strand
ATATACGGGATATGAGGCCCAGAGACTGCTGGAAAAAGATGGAATCTATCTTGAGATGGCTGACGCGCGGCGGCTTGTTTTGATAACGACGCCAAATGACGAAGCCGAATGGTATGATCGACTGCTGGCTTCCCTGGAAAAACTGGAGCACAGGAAGCCGCTGACAAGCAATGGAATCACCGGAAACGCAACACTTGAGACAAATGAGCAGCACGCCACTATTCGTGAAGCAACATTTGCTGTTTCGGAGTCGATATCGCTTCTGTATGCAGCGGGACGTGTTGCGGCGGAACCGATTGGCATCTATCCGCCTGGGATTGCGCTCGTGATGCCCGGAGAGGTGATTTCGCAGCACGCAATCGACTATTTGCTGAAGGAAGAAATAAACGGCGGGGAGCTGTTTGGCATTCGAAACGGCTCCGTATTTGTGAGTAAGGGATATCGATAAGATCATGCAACAACGACTGATAGAAGCGATTAAAGATGGGCGCGCTCCGCACGCGATCTTAATTTCCGGCCCGGATGGGAGCGGCCGGCGCGAGCTGGCGAGAACGTGCGCCGCGCTTTACTGCCTCGACGAAGACGCACCTGAGCGTCTGAACAACTGTCCCAACTATTATGAAATCGGCGAGGGTACCGTTAAGGTTGACGACATTCGCACATTGCTTTCCTCCGCTGCCATGCAGGGATTTAACGGCGGGAAGCGCGCGTTTGTGTTTTTAAATGCGCAGAATATGAGCACACAGATTCAAAACACATTGCTCAAAACACTTGAAGAACCCCACACAGACACCATGCTGATTTTAACGGGGAATGAGTTTGGACTTTTGCCAACCATTCGCTCGCGCTGTTTGATTGAGCGCATTGGCGCAAACAGCACGGAAGCGACTGCAAAAGTGCTTGCGGCAGATGGTATGAGCGAGGGAGAGGCATGGTTTTTTGCAGGCTTATCCGACGGCATCATCAACCGCGCGCGCGCCTACGCAACCGAAGAAGCAAAGGCGTTTCGCAAAAACGCGATTTCCATTTTAGAACGCGCGATATGGGAATATGCGCCCTTTGCTGAGGCGACAGAGCTGGTTAACATTGTTGGAGCAGACATAGAAACTGACGACGGCGGCGACGAGGAACCAAAGGGGAAAGGCGGCAAAAAAAAGAAGCGCGGGGACGCAAAGCTCGCCATCTCTTTATTGAGTATTTTCATCAGCTTGTTTCGGGATGCGCTTGATACTGCGCTTGGATGCGACGGGTTGACGAACAATGACTGCGAAGCGCTGATACGACGCATTGCGACAGTCTTTACAACCGCGCGGATACAGGGTATCATAGAAATGTTAGCCAGCGCGCAACAAAAGCTCAACGCCGGGGCGAGTGTTACACTGACACTGGATCAAGTTTTGGCAAAGCTTTATGCGCGGGCATAGCGGACAAAGAATATGTAGAATTGCTGACTTCCAGCTTACGCGCAAACGCGATGCGGAAGATGCATAAAGGAGCAAAAGCATCATGAAGGTGATTGGCGTACGATTCAAATCGAGCGGACGCATCTATTATTTTGATCCGTTGGAATTCGAGTTTGCCGAAGGGGACGGTGTCATCGTCGAAACCGCGCGCGGACAGGAATACGGCGAGGTTGCGCAGGTTGCCATGGAGGTTGAGGAGACGGTGATTGTTTCCCCGCTCAAACCCGTGGTTCGCCCCGCAAATGATCAGGACACAACGATGCGCGAACAAAACTGCGCAAAAGAGGGCGACGCTTTCCGCGTTTGCCAGCAAAAAATTGAACAGCACAAGCTGGACATGCGCCTTGTCAGCGCGGAATATTCCTTTAACGGAAGCAAGCTGGTGTTTTACTTTACCGCCGATGAGCGCGTTGATTTTCGCGATCTGGTCAAGGATCTTGCCTCGCAGTTTCGCACACGCATTGAACTAAGACAGATTGGCGTTCGCGACGAGGCTAAGATGCTCGGCGGACTTGGCTCCTGCGGCAGAGTCGTCTGCTGCAAGGCGTTTTTGGATGATTTTCACCCGGTTTCCATCAAGATGGCAAAAGAACAGAACCTTTCGCTCAGCCCGACGAAGATCAGCGGTCTTTGCGGAAGGCTTATGTGCTGCCTGCAATATGAGCAGTCGTGCTATGAGGAAATGAAGCGAAAGATGCCGCATGTAAACCGCGAAATTCTGACGCCCGACGGCATAGGCATGGTGGTTGATAACAACGTCATCACCGAGAAGACCAAGGTTCGTATCAACATGCCGGACGGTACCATTGACCTTAGAGAGTTCCACTACACGCTGCTGGCAAAGCCCGGCGAGCCGCTGCCCGTTCCGGTTTCGACCGAACCGGTGCAACCAAAAACGGAGAGAGAAACATCCCCTACGGCACCGCAAGCGGCAACTGTTGCTGCTCCGGCAACCGCGAATGCGCAGACGCAGGAGCGGAACCCCGACCACAAGCGCCGCCGTAGAGGCGGACGCGGCAAGAGCGGCAACCGTCCCAACCCTGGGGGGGCAACGCAGGAGGGCGCAGTAGCGCCGCAGCGATCGCAACAGCAACCGCAGCAAGCGCAGCAGCAACGCCGCCCGGAGGGGCAACAGCCGAGGCCGAGCCAACCTAGACCGAATCAACCAAGACCGCAGCAATCAGGGATCAATGCGCAGCAAGGGCAGCAAAATCAGCAGGGTCAGCGCCAAGGCACCGCGCAAGACGGACAAAGAAGCGCAAACCATCACCGGCGCGGCGGCGCAAACCGCCCCAGACCGAATGGGCCGGCGCCGGAAAAGCAAGAATAGCGGAAAAAATTACGGGAAACGCGGACAAAATGTGGCGTAATGCTGATTTTACACCAGACTGTGTTGACGAATAATCCCGCTGTGTTATAATGTTTACGAAATTTGGATACGGAGGAACGGATCATGGCATATAAGATTTCTGACGAATGCATCAGCTGCGGCGCTTGCGCGGCAGAATGCCCCACCGAGGCGATCACCGAGGGTTCCAGCATTTACGTAATCGACGCCGACAAGTGCATCGACTGCGGTAACTGCGCGGACGTCTGCCCGGTTGGCGCGCCCAAGCCCGAGTAAACAATCTCAAAAAAAGGCCCGGACGGTAAAACCGTTCGGGCCTTTTGCGTTTTTGGCGTTCGTTGCGCGATCATACATACCGCTAGAAGCATGCTCAACCGCAGCAGGTTGCCATTGGAAGATCAACATAGATAATTGGGAGTAGCACATCGGTCAACGCGTCGAAATCGGTTTTATCCGGCGTATAGAACGAATATTGCACATCTTCAAAACTCCAGGTCGCCAGGGCGCCATTCTCTCCACCGTTGATCGTCTTAACCGTTACGGTCACGGTAAAACCCGGGCCGACGAGTTCTTGCGTTTGAGCGGGGGAGTCAAATGTTTCGTATACACCGGAGATATCATCCGTGGTCTTAGCCGCACGATAGGTAAAGGTATCGCCATCGAGCGTGAAG
The DNA here is from genome assembly GCA_023458615.1 of Bacillota bacterium. Taxonomy (GTDB): domain Bacteria; phylum Bacillota; class Clostridia; order Christensenellales; family CAG-138; genus UBA7703. Next base: position 5,799 of record JAEWYV010000232.1, on the reverse strand, counting down.
ATGATCTGTGCAACGGTATTGCTGATGATGCTGTAGCCTACACTATCTGCCTGCTGATGCGGTGTGATGACAAACCCAAGCGGATCAAAATCAGTTGAGTCTTCAACCTCTACGATGGGGTTGGGTATCTGCGTTGTGGGTTCGGGCGAAACGGTGAACGCGGGAGCGGAGCTATTTGCCGCTGCGGTATCCATAGCCTGTTTGCAGGAGGCAAAGGCGAAAATGAGCACCAGCGCAATCGCGATAGAAACAATCTTTTTCATGAAATCAGTCCTTTCGGGTGAACGATACGGCAAGAGCCGTAAACCTATCATTCTTAAATCTTACCAGCATCTATCATAGCACAGCAATTTGAAGAACAAAAGTGACCAACTCACGCGCCTAAAACGGGCGCGTCTTTTTATGCCCTATCAATTCCGATAAGAAAATCATACCGAATTCCGATAATTTTTATATTGTTGCCTGCGTTACGATGATTGCGGCGGGAGGAAAGAAGCCTCAATTTCACACCGCCACGCAAGAAAGGAGCACGAACGAATGTCATCGGACAATCCCAAATCCCTCAAGAGCAAGATCGAAGCGTATTTTGCCGCATGCGATGCGACGGCGGAACGCGTTACCCTGAAAAACGGGAGCGTGACCATCCGGCAGACACCGTATACGCTGGCGGGCCTGAGCGAACACCTCGGCATACCGCAGGCCGAGATACTCGCAAAAGGCCGAAAGGAGGGAGAAGGCAGGGAGCGCGCAAATATCTCGGATGCGCTCCGGCGGATTGGGCGATACATCGGAGAGCATGCGCTGTTGGGCGAACTGCAATACAGCGTTGCCGCGAAGCTGCTGGAGGAACTCGGAACCGGCGAAAAACTGCCGCCGGACGAGCAGGAGAGCAGAATCGTGATCGTGCTGGAGGACAGAGAAGGATGGAGCGAGTGACATGGAATTCTTATTAAAGGGGTATCCAAATCCACGTCAGCGGGAGTTCTTTGAAAGCAAAGCCCGGCACACCGCATACGGCGGCGCGCGCGGTGGCGGCAAAAGCTGGGCGATTCGAAGAAAGCTCGTACTTCTCGCGCTGCACTATCCTGACCTCCAACTCCTACTGCTCCGAAGAACGCTATCGGAGTTGACCGAAAACCATGTGCGGGCGCTGCAGACGGAATTATCTGGGTTTGTAGACTACAACCAAACGCAACGCGTATTTACGTTTCCAAATGGCAGCCGCATTAAACTCGGTTATTGCGACAATGAGCAGGATGTCTATCGTTATCAGGGGCAGGAATACGACGTAATCGCCATGGAGGAAGCCACCCAGTTCACCGAGAGTCAGATGCAGTTCCTTTCGACCTGCAACCGCACGGTGCGAACAGACTTTACGCCGCGCATGTACTACACATGCAATCCCGGCGGCGTAGGGCACGGCTGGGTGAAGCGACTCTTCATCGACCGCCGATATCGCGGGAGCGAACGGGCGGAGGATTATCTGTTCATTCCGGCGCGCGTGACGGATAATCCGTTTCTGATGCGGGACAAACATTACCAAACCACACTTGAAAACCTGCCGGATCCGCTGAGGCGCGCCTATCTCGACGGAGACTGGGATGTGCTGGCGGGGCAGTACTTCGGCGAGTTTTCGAGAAACCGGCACGTTGTTGATCCATTCACCATTCCTAAGTCGTGGAGAAAATTCCGGGCGATGGACTGGGGCTACAACGATCCCTGCGCGGTACTTTGGTTTGCCGTTGCACCCGGTGGGCGGGTGTATGCCTATCGTGAATATTATGAGCGCAAGGTGCTCTCAAGTGAGACAGCACGACGCATCCGCCAACTGACGGACGAAGAGACGATAGCATACACCGCCGCCTCGCCGGACGCATGGCAATCCCGGGGGATGAGCGGGAGCCAGGATATATCCGGCATGAGCATTGCGGAGGTATTTGCGCACGGAGGCGTGCCGCTCATTCGGGCGGATAACGCCAGAATTCCCGGTTGGCAGCGGGTGCGCGAGTATCTCGCCGAGGCGGACGACGGTCTGCCGAGGCTGCTGATCTTTCGAACCTGCGAAAACTTAATTCGCACGTTGCCGATGCTGACATTTGACGAACATTTTTCTGAAGATGTTTCAGCGCACTGCGAGGATCACGCGCCGGAAGCACTGCGCTACGGGCTAATGTCGAGGCCGGTTGCGAAAAGCGAACCGAAGAAGCCCAACAAGCGCATCTATGACCCGTTTGCATCCGGTGAGCCGATTGCGGACGGATTTACGAGACTGTAAACGGGTTTTATCCCAAGGAGGATATAAAAAATGAAGACAACAGAGCAAACACAATCACAGCGAGCACTCTGTGAGCGGGCATACGGGCTATTCCGCGAGTTTCGCGGGGCTTATATCTCCGAATGGCAGAGACTGGAAAACTGCGAACGAATGTATCGCGGGGATCACTGGCACGATGTGCCGCAGACCGACCGAAACGAGCCGCGCCCCATAACCCCGATTTTGCAGAGCACGATTGAAAACCTGAAAGCGGAGCTGATGGATCGTGTACCGGAGGCGGTGATTTTGCCCGAAAGCCCGAAGGACGCGGAGATTGCGCATGTCATTGAAGCCATTATCAAGCAAAACCACGATGCTGACGGCTATGTAAAGGAATATCGCAAGCTCGTGCATGATCTGCTGGTTGGCGGTTATTGCGTGCAAGAGGTGGGCTACGACAACGCACTCAATGGCGGGCTGGGCGGCTCGTTCATCCGTCAGGTGGATGCGCGCAGCATTCTATTTGACCCGCTGGCAGCGGACATGCAGGAAAGCAGGGCGGGTTTTAAAATTTCGCTTAAGACGCGGGAATATATCGAGTCCCGTTTTCCCAAGGCGGCACCATTTCTCACGGCGGATGCATTTGGCACACCGGACGCCGTTGAGGACGGAATTTTACACGGCGACCGCAGCGGGGCAATGCTCTTCTTGGAATACTGGTGGCGCGAATACGACGCGGAGACGGAGACGAACAGCGTACACATGGCGCAGATTGCGGGCAATCAGGTGCTATCCGACAGTCGCGATGCGAAGTTTTACGGTTACTTTGAACACGGCATGTATCCCTTTATCATTACACAAATGTTTGTGCGAAAGGGCAGCTGTCTTGGACTTGGGCTCGTGGATATGTTTGAAACGCAACAACGGTATGCGGACAAGCTCGATCAGATCGTGCTTAAGAACGCGCTGATGGCGAGCCACAATAAGCTACTCGTCACCGAAGCCAGCGGATTTGACACCGAGGATCTGCGCGACTGGAGCAAGGAGGTGCACCGCGGCGAAGGTCTCAACGGCGTTACCTGGTTTTCCACGCCACCGCTGCCCGCCTACATCATCGACTATATCGACAAGATTCGGGAGGGCATCAAGCAAGAGAGCGGCGCAAACGACTTCTCCCGCGGGATGGTAACGGGCGGCGTAACTGCCGCTACGGCAATCTCCGCGATGCAGGAGATGAGTAACAAGCGTGCGCGCATGATCGCCCGAATGCTGCACGAAAGTTTTCGTGATGCGGTTCGCTTCGAAATCGACGTGGAACGAGAGTTTAACTTTTTCACGAGAAAGGTAAACGTAACCATCGACGGCGAGTTGAAGGAGAGCACCTTTGAAAGCGCGATGCTGGTCAAGCGCGCGCCGGGCAACGCCATGCTGCCGATTGAATTTTACATTTCGGTCAAAGCACAGCAGGAGACAAAGTTCTCCGCCATGAGCCAGAACGAGCTGGCGCTGAGAATGCTCCAAAGCGGCATTATGACGCCCGCACAGGCGGTGGAACTGATGGTGTTTGAGGGAAAGGATCAATTGCTCAAACAGCTCAAAGAACAGGCGCAGGAGGCTAAGGCCGGACAACAGACAAACCCGCCTCAGGCGGGAAGAGTAAGGAGAAATGGATGAAACAAAAATACAACTCGATGACACAGCGGCTCAACACCGCAAAGCCCGCGCAGCAGGATGCGCAGGAGACCGACCCGGAATTTGAAGCGCTGGTAGACGAGATTGCGGGGCTGATTGCGGACGGGAAGATGCCCGAAGGATTCGACATGGAGGAGGCGGCAAGCGACCCGGCGCTCGCGGAGCTGATGCGCACATTTGGCGCGGCGGCGGGCATCCGCATCTACGTGGCGGAACAGCGAGCCGAGGAGGCGGAGAACAACGCCATGGAGCGCATGAGTGCCCGCGTCCGTGAGCGTAGCGCGCTGCCCAAGAGTACGCGCGGTGGCAGCGCGGCACCTGCCGCGACGAACTATCGAGGTATGAGCAGCGAAAGTTTTCGTGCGCTGATGCAGCAGATGAAGAAGACCGCCCGCGATGGCGGCAAGACCAGACTCTAAGACGCAGGAGGAAAATACATGAGCAACAGCAACACAACGATCAACACCGCAAACACCACCTACAGCAACAAGACGTTTTACGACCGCGCACTGCTGGAGATTGCCAAGACGCGGCTCGTCCACGCCAGCTACGGTCAGAAACGCAGCATCCCGCGAAATAGCGGCAAGCGGGTGGAGTTTCGCCGATACGAACTCTTTACGCCGGATACAAACGCGCTGGTTCTCGAAGAAGGTGTGACGCCCGCGGGTCAGAGCCTCGCACAGAGCAAGATTGAGGCGGAGGTGAAACAGTACGGTGCCTATGTTGAGGTGAGCGACCTGCTCGACCTCACAAGCTACGATCCTGTACTTGCGGAGAGCACGGAATTGCTCGGCGAGCAGCTCGGCACCGTCGTGGAATGGATCACGCGTGACGCGATGTGCGCAGGCACCAATGTGCAATACGCAAACGGCAAGACGAACCGCCTCGCGCTGGAAGCGAGCGACAAGCTCACCGTTACCGAGATTCGCAAGGCCGTCCGCTCGCTCAAGAAGGCGAAAGCGCGTATGTTCCATGCGACCGGCGAAGGCAACAACCGCAAGCCGCATTTTGTCTGCATCTGTTCGCCGGACGCGACCTATGATCTGCAGAGCGATCCGCTTTGGCAGGATGTTTCGAAGTATTCCGACGCCGAGCAGATTTACTCCGGCGAGATCGGCCGACTCTTTGGCGTGGTATTCGTCGAGAGCACGGAGGCAAAGGTGTTTTCGCAGAGCGTGCTCACCGCCGTTGCCGCGCACACCGCGAACAGCGCAGTAGTCACCCTCGCCGACATGCCGGATAGCGCCGCGCTGTATCTCACCGCAGGCGCGAAGATCAAGATCGGTTCCGTGGGGCACACCGTTTCCTCTGCGGATGCTGCGGCAAAGACCGTGACGCTGAGCGCCGCTGTCTCCTCCGCGATTGCTCCGGGCACGATTGTCTATAGTGAGGACGCGGGCACGCTGGACAACGGCACGAAAAAGGGCGCGGATATCCACGCGACGCTGGTGTTCGGCTCGGATGCCTACGGCATCATCGATGTAGATGGGGAAGGGTGCCTCCAGACCATCGTCAAGCCCGTTGGAAGCGGCGGCGCAAGTGATCCGCTTGATCAGCGGGCAACGGTTGGCGCAAAGGTGACCGCCTACACCGCGAAGATTCTCAACAATCTCTGGCTCGTGCGGATTGAGCACGGCGTGAGTCTGTAAACAAAAACTCTGAATTGCGCGTTTATCGCGCAGCACGCGTTTTGCACCAAACCAAGGGAGGGCGGAAACGCTCTCCCTAAAAAAAGAAGGAGAAAGCACAATGCAGTATTTAACAGAAGCTGAAATCGACAACATTGCAAGCGAAACCGGAAAGGCACTTGCGAAAGAACCAAAGGTATCCATCACGATTCAACCCGATGGAGA
>JAEWYV010000231.1 GCA_023458615.1 Bacillota bacterium | reverse complement strand
GCGCATACCAGTAAGCCGCGGGCTTTGCGTCATCGTCTACATCAATTTCCTCCTGCAAGCACTTGCCCGCGTAGAGCTGGGCGTTGGAGTGCCCCGCCTCCGCCGCCTTTAAAAAGAGCGGATATGCTTCTTCAAAACGGCCCTCGTCGTAAAGATCCGCCGCTTCGTTATAGGCCTCCATCACGGCTGCGGAGTACACAATCTCCACCGGGGCGTCCGGCGTTGGCTCGGCGTTTGCCGTCGGCGCGGCGGTCTTTGGCGCGGTGGTCGGCGCGGCCAGCGTTGGCGTGGGCGTCACTTCGGTTTTCTTCGCGTCCTGCTTGGGGCGACCAACGGACGCTAGCACGTGGCTCCCTGCCGTGTTTGTCTGCGGCTGATAGGCAAGCCCCGCAACCAGCATCGCCGAGAGCGCGGCAACCAGGCAGAGCATCCGCCCGATTAAAAATCGCTGTGAAAAGATCACGTCGCCCAGCTTGCCATGCGGCACCAGAACGAGGAACACCGCGAGCGAAACGCAGGCGAGCAGCAGCATGACAAGCGGCAGAACCCGATCCGTGCGGATAAAGAGAATCCCCGCCAACACGGCTAGGATCACAATCAAAACGGCGCCAATCTTCTTGAAGGTTTCCGTGCTCATCAATCCGGCCTCCCCTTTTATCGGTTCCCTGCTATAGACGAATTTCTATTGTATTTTATTACGGCTTATACCAGTATATAGGCGTTGCGTACGGCATGCAAGACTTCTGCCAAAATGTGCTGTTTTCCGCAAATTAGCCCGGCGGCAAGCCCGTTTTTTCTGGTTATTTACGCCGGAATCCCCCGCAGCCGCGCCCGCTTCGTTACGCAACACTCACCCCCCAATTGTGTCAATCTGTTGACAATTTGTTGAAGAAAGCGTATATTCAAGGCATTATTTGCACTTATACTTCAAGAATGGATTGGTATGCGCATGGAACAAAAACCCAAACGCCGCCGCGGTGACCGCCGCGACGCAACCCTCGTTCGCGATCTTGACTCGATGCACGTCTTTATGCCGATTATGATGCCAAACCGCGCGGATAACGAAGCCTTCATTCAGGAGCTCGTTGACATGAGCGCCGTGGAAGCCTATCTCGAACGGAAAAACGCGCTCTCCCCGCAATATAAATATACGTTTTTTCATGTGATCCTCGCGGCGCTTTCCCGCACCATCGAGATGCGTCCGCGCATGAACCGCTTCATCATCGGAAACCGCTATTTTGACCGCAATCACATCTCGTTTTCCTTCATCGTAAAAAAAGCGTTTTCGGACAGCGCGGATGAATCCGTCATGATTCTCAAATACGACCCGACGAGCGAAAAGCCCGCCATCGATATGATTCATGACAAAATCTGCGACTTTGTCTATTCCGTGCGCCAGAGCAACAAGAAGGACGGCACCACGGACATCCTCGACACGCTCGCCAAGACGCCGATGTGGATGCGAAAGCTGATTGTCGCCCTCCTGCGCGCGCTGGACAACAACGGCAAGATGCCAAAGGATCTGGCGAACGAGGACCCCTACAACAGCACGGTGTTCATCTCCAACCTCGGCTCCATCAAGCTCAACGCGGGCTATCACCACCTCGCGAACTGGAGCACCAACTCCGTCTTCGTCGTGGTTGGCGAAAAGCACATGCAGCCGTTCTATGGCGAGGACGGCAGCGTCACCGTCAAACCCGCGCTCAACCTCGGGCTCACGCTCGACGAACGCATTGCCGACGGCTACTACTATTCCAAGACCGTGCGCCTGCTCAAGAAATTCCTGGCCGAGCCGGAGCTGCTCGATATTCCGTCCAAGGAGGCACTCAACATTGAGTACTGAAACCAACAGCTTTTCCTTTAGTGAAGATATGTCCAACGTGAAAGCCCCGTGGCTTGCGTTTTATGGTGATGTTGACCCGAGGCTGAACTATCCCGACGTCTCCATGTATGATATGGTCGAGCGCGCGGCGAACCTCTATCCGCAGTATCAGGCCATCACGTTCATGGGCAAGGGCGCAACGTTTGGCGAACTGATCAAGCAAATTCGCCGCGTGGCGCGCGCGTTTGCCGCAATCGGCATCAAAGCGGGCGACAAGGTCACTCTCTGCATGCCGAACTGCCCGCAGATTGTCGAGTGCTTCTACGCGCTCAACCGCATCGGCGCCATCGCCTCCATGATTCACCCGCTCTCCAGCGTCGGTGAAATCGCCTTCTACATCAAGGATTCCGGCTCCAAGGCCGTCGTCACGCTGGACGCGTTTTACGGCAAGTTTGAGGAGGTGCGTCGACAGGTTTCGTTCGATACACTTGTGCTCACCAGTGTCAAGGACGCGCTCTCCCCCGTGATGAAAGTGGGTTTTGCCCTCACCGAGGGACGCAAGATTCCGAAGATTCCCAAGGGTGCCGACGTGCTCTATTGGGACGCGTTCCTCAAGGGCGCGAAGAAGCAGGATGAGTCCTGTTTCGTCGAGCGACGTGGCAGGGACGCCGCCGTCATCCTCTTCTCCGGCGGCACCACGGGCGTCACCAAGGGCATCCTGCTGAGCAATCTCAACTTCAACGCGCTCGCCCTGCAAACCTGCGCCATGGGGCACTGCGTCGTGCCGGGTTCGCGCATGCTGGCGGCGATGCCGATGTTCCACGGCTTCGGCCTCGGCGTCTGCATCCACACCATGCTGGCGGCGGGCGTCACGGCGATTCTCGTGCCGCGCGTCTCGGTTGAGAGCTACGCAAAGCTGCTCAAGAAGGAGCGCCCGCACTACATTGCGGGTGTGCCGACGCTCTACGAGGGCATCACGCGCAATCCCTATATGGACGGCGTGGACATGAGCCAGCTGCTGGGCGTGTTCTCCGGCGGCGATACGCTCTCCATTGAGCTGAAAAAGAAGTTTGACGCGTTCTTAGCCGAGCACGGCGCAACCGTTCAGGTGCGCGAAGGCTACGGCACCACGGAGTGCGTCACGGCGAGTTGCCTCACCCCGTATGACATGTATCGCGAGGGCAGCATCGGCCTGCCGTTCCCGGATACGTATTATAAGATCGTCAAGCCCGGCACGACGGATGAGATTCCCTATGGCGAGGACGGCGAAATCTGCCTCTGCGGGCCTTCGGTCATGATTAAGTATGTCAACCAGCCGGAGGAGACCGCAAACGTGCTCAAACAGCACGCGGACGGGCACGTCTGGCTGCACACGGGCGATCTTGGCTATATGGATGCGGACGGGTTCCTCTTCTTCAAGCAGCGCATCAAGCGGCTGATCATCACGAGCGGATACAACGTCTACCCCTCGCAGGTGGAAAACGCGATTGACGCGCACGAGAAGGTGCTCATGAGCTGCGTCATCGGCGTTCCGGATTCCTACCGCATGCAGAAGATCAAGGCGTTCGTGGTGCTGCGCCCCAACGTGCTGCCCACCCCAACGCTCAAGGACGAAATCCTCGCGCATTGCAGCAAGCTCGTCGCCAAATACGCCATGCCGTATGACATCGAGTTCCGCAGCGAGCTGCCAAAGACGCTGGTCGGCAAGGTTGCCTATACGGTTCTGGAGAAGGAAGAGCTCGCCAAGCAGGCGATTTAATCCGGTTTTCGAATGTTGTCTCGGCGGCGGGGCGAACCTTCCCCGCCGCTTTTTCCGGATTTGCCGACGATCTCTGCGCGTCCGCTGCGGTTGTTTTTCGCTTGTGTGGGTGTGTAAAAAATCGTTGCTTTTTTCCGTTAAAATGACTTGACACCCCATGCCCATTTGCCTATAATTGAAAAGCATGAGTTGCCAATGTAGCTCAGTTGGTAGAGCAGCTGATTCGTAATCAGCAGGTCTGGGGTCCGAGTCCCCACATTGGCTCCAATATTTCGGGGTGTAGCGCAGTTTGGTAGCGCGTTTGGTTCGGGACCAAAAGGTCGCTGGTTCAAATCCAGTCACCCCGACCACAGAAAAGACCATCCATT
>JAEWYV010000230.1 GCA_023458615.1 Bacillota bacterium | reverse complement strand
CCTACGAAACGTTTTTCACCAGCCCGAACCCGATCTATACCGCACTGGATTTTTTAGGCGGCGAGGCACCTACTGGCAAATTTCGCTACTCCGCCATCGGGGGAACGCACATTCTCTCCGGCATTCTCGCGCGGGCGACGGGAATGAACACATTTGACTTTGCGACAAAATGGCTGTTTACACCGCTGGGGATCGATATTCCGCGCGGCATTGTGCTGCACAGCGCGGAGGAACACTTTGCCGTCATGAACGACAAGACGACGCGTGGCTGGGTGACCGATCCGCAGGGCAACAACATGGCGAGCTGGGGACTCTTTCTGACCCCGATTGAGATGGCGAAGATGGGGCAACTCTACCTCAACAGTGGCGACTGGAACGGCAAACAAATCGTTTCCCGCGAATGGGTTGCCGTGAGTACGCAAGAACAGAGCCGATGCAACGAATGGGGCAATCTCGGCTATGGCTACCTCTGGTGGATCATCGATGCGGATAGCTATGCCGCGCTGGGCGACGGGGGAAACGTGATCTACGTCAATCACAAGAACAACATGGTGATTGCGCTCGCTGCGCAATTCATGCCGAACGCCAGGGATAGGATCGGCTGGATCAAGCAAGTGATCGAGCCAATGTTTGAAAACGATTAAGACTACTTACCTCGCTAAAGCAGGGCAGCGCTGAGAAGATAACACCCGCGGACAATCACAAAGACGGCTCGTACAAGCCGTCTTTTGTGTTGCAAACGCTAAATTACATCCCGAGTGCTTCGTGGACGTCCCGCATGCCGAGGATGCTTTTCTGGATCACGTCCTCCAGCGGCAGGCCCAGCATCTCGCAGCCGTTGAGGATCACATCCCGGCTTACGCCCGCGGCAAAGCCCTTGTCCTTGAACTTTTTCTTGACGCTGCTGACCTCCATGTCCATCACGCTGCGGCTCGGGCGCATATATGCCGCCGCGGTGATGAGGCCGGTGAGTTCGTCTATGGTATAGAGCACGATTTCCATTTTGCGCTCCGGTTTTACATCCACACAGAGACCCCAACCGTGGCTGAGCACCGCATGGATCACGTCCTCTTCAAATCCGGCTTCGGCGAGCAGACGCGGGGCAACCTTCAGGTGTTCCTCCGGCCACTGCTCATAGTCCACATCGTGCAGCAGGCCGACGATGCCCCAGTATTCCTCATCCTCGCCCAACTCACGTGCAAAGTAACGCATAACGCCTTCGACGGCATAGGCGTGCTTAAGCAGGGCTTCCGTCTTGGTATAGGTTTTCAGGGTGCATAGCGCATCCTCACGGGTCTGTTTCATCGTGTTTTTCGCCTCGCAATTTTTTATAGTTCATTGTTGCCGACCGACACAAATAACTCGCAATCTTTTTATAGATCATTTTTGCCGACCGACACAGAAAATGGTTACACTGTGATTTTGTATGTTGGCTGGTCTGACAAATCCAATCACACGGACATTTCTCAATATCATACAATAAAATTATAAAAATGGGCAATATATTTTAGAATCTTTTCTTGACAGGTGACATCGCGAATGATATCATTCATGATTGACTTAAGATCGTATAACTGTCGCAATATGCCCAAAAACATGCTTTTCAGCGGATTTCTAACGCCGAAAACGGGGGATGGGCAATTTTTTACCGGTTCATGCGATTTTGGTTTTCCATCAAGGGTTTGACGAGAAAATAAGCAAAGGCGTGGCTTGCAACCGCGCCGGCAAGGGGAGTACGCGATGATGCATGATGTTCAAATGGGCAGACAGACGCGAAAGAGCTTTTCCAGAATTCGGGAAGTGCTCGACATGCCGGATCTGATTGAGATCCAAAAGAATTCTTACTACCGGTTTTTGAAAGAGGACCTGAGAGAGGTTTTTAACGATATTTCCCCGATTACCGACTACTCCGGCAAGCTCGTTTTAGAGTTTATCGATTATCGCATCGACCTGGACGCCCCGAAATACTCCATGGAGGAGAGCAAAGAGCGCGACGTAAACTACGCCGCGCCGCTTCGCGTTACCGTTCGCCTGATCAACAAGGAGACGGGCGAGGTCAAGCAGCAGGAGGTTTTCATGGGCGATTTCCCGCTCATGACGCCGCAGGGTACGTTCATCATCAACGGCGCGGAGCGCGTCATCGTCTCCCAGCTGGTCCGCTCGCCTGGCGTGTATTTCTCCGAGAGCTTCGACAAGGTCGGCAAACAGCTCTTCTCCGCGCAGGTCATTCCGAACCGCGGCGCCTGGCTGGAGTATGAAACCGACAGCAACGGCGTGCTCTACGTAAAGATCGACCGTCAGCGCAAGGTGCATATCACCGCGCTGGTGCGCGCGCTCGGCTACGGCTCCAACCCGCAGATTCTCGACCTCTTTGGCGAGGACGAGCGCCTCACGGCGACCCTGCAGAAGGACCCAACGCATTCCGAAGCGGAAGGCCTCATCGAAATCTACAAACGCCAGCGCCCCGGCGAGCCGCCGACGGAAGAAAGCGCAAGATCCCTCTTAAACTCGCTGTTTTTCGACAAGCGTTATGACTTGGCGCGCGTTGGACGTTATAAATTCAATAAGAAACTCGCCATCCGCTCCCGCATCCGCAACCATGTTGCCGCAGAGACGATTGTGCACCCCGTAACGGGCGAAATCCTCGCCGAGGCGGGGCAGACCATCGACCGCTTTGTCGCGGGGGATATTCAGAATGCGGGCATCAACGAGGTCTGGCTGCAGGTTGGAGACAACCGCGTCAAGGTTATCGGCAACAACTTTGTCCGCGCCAACGAATGGCTGGATTTTGATCCCGTTGAAGCGGGCATCAACGAGGACATTCACCTGCCCACGCTCAAAGCCATTCTCAAAGAGGGCGAAGGCATGAGCAAGGATGAGCTCAAGGCGCTCATGAAGGCGCGTTGCTATGACCTCATTCCGCGCCACATCATCCCGGATGACATGATCGCGTCGATCTCCTACCTCATCGGCATGCCGTATAGCATCGGACGGACGGACGACATTGACCACCTTGGCAACCGCCGCATCCGCAGCGTTGGCGAACTACTCCAGAATCAGATCCGCGTTGGCCTCACCCGCCTGGAGCGCGTGGTGCGCGAGCGCATGGGCCTGCAGGACATGGATGTTGCCATGCCGTCCAACCTCATCAACATCCGCCCCGTCACGGCGGCGATTAAAGAGTTCTTCGGCTCCTCGCAGTTGAGCCAGTTCATGGATCAGACCAACCCGCTGGCGGAGCTCACGCATAAGCGCCGTCTTTCGGCCCTCGGCCCGGGCGGCCTCAACCGCGAGCGCGCAACGTTCGATGTCCGCGACGTTCACTTCTCTCACTACGGCCGTATGTGCCCCATTGAGACGCCGGAAGGTCCGAACATCGGTCTGATCAACTCGCTCTCCACCTATGCACGCATCAACGAGTATGGCTTCATTGAAGCCCCATACCGCCGCGTGGATGGCAAGAAGCACATCATCACGGACGAGATTGAGTACCTCACCGCGGATGAAGAGGATAACTTCATCGTGGCGCAGGCCAATGAACCGATCAACGAGGAAGGCCACTGGTTTAAGAAAGAGCGCGTTATCGCGCGTTTGCTGGACCAATTCGTTGAGGTCAAGGGCAGCGAAGTTGACTATATGGACGTTTCGCCCAAGCAGCTGGTTTCGGTTGCGACGGCGATGATTCCCTTCCTCGAAAACGACGACGCAAACCGCGCGCTGATGGGCTCGAACATGCAGCGTCAGGCGGTTCCGCTGCTCATCCCCGAATCTCCGGTGGTCGCAACGGGTATGGAATACAAGGCGGCGCATGACTCCGGCATCGTGCTGATCGCGCAGGAGGACGGCGTGGTTTCCCGCGTCTCCGCAAAGGCGATCACGATCACCGATAAGATCGGTATTGAGCATGTTTACAAGCTCACCAAGTTCCAGCGCAGCAACCAAGGCACCTGCCTCAACCAGCGTCCGATCGTGAGAAGAGGCGACCCCGTGGTAAGAGGCGATGTCATCGCGGACGGCGCATCGACTGAAAACGGCGAAATCGCGCTCGGCCGCAACATCCTCATCGGCTTCATGACCTGGGAAGGCTACAACTACGAGGACGCGGTTCTGATCTCCGAGAAGCTGGTCAAGGACGACGTCTTCACCTCGATTCATATTGAAGAGCACGAGGTGGAAGCCCGCGACACGAAGCTCGGGCCGGAAGAGATCACCCGTGACATTCCAAATATCGGCGAGGATGCGCTGGCGCAGCTAGACGAAAACGGCATCATCCGCCCCGGTGCGGAAGTCCGCAGCGGCGATATCCTCGTTGGCAAGGTAACCCCCAAGGGCGAAACCGAACTGACGGCAGAAGAGCGCCTGCTCCGCGCGATCTTCGGCGAAAAGGCACGCGATGTGCGCGACACCTCCCTCCGCGTCCCGCATGGCGAGGGCGGTATCGTTGTGGACGTCAAGGTCTTTACCCGCGAGCATAAGGACGAACTCAGCCCCGGCGTGAACCAGATGGTTCGTGTCTACATCGCCCAGAAGCGTAAAATCTCCGTTGGCGATAAGATGGCGGGACGCCACGGTAATAAGGGTGTTATCTCGCGCATTCTGCCGGAAGAGGATATGCCCTTCCTACCGGATGGCACGCCGCTGCAGATCGTACTCAACCCCCTCGGCGTTCCCTCGCGTATGAATATCGGTCAGGTTCTGGAGCTGCACCTCGGCGCAGCCTGCAAAAACCTCGGCATCAAGATTGCCACGCCGGTCTTTGACGGCGCGACCGAGTCCGACATCAAGGAACTGCTCGTCAAGGCAGGGCTAAACGAAGACGGCAAGACGACGCTCTATGACGGACGTAGCGGCGAACCCTTTGAAAACCGCATCTCCGTCGGCTATATGTATTATCTCAAGCTCGCGCACTTGGTGGACGACAAGATCCACGCGCGCTCGACCGGACCATACTCCCTCGTCACGCAGCAACCGCTCGGCGGCAAGGCGCAGTTCGGCGGTCAGCGCTTCGGTGAGATGGAGGTCTGGGCGCTGGAAGCCTATGGCGCAGCCTACACCCTGCAGGAGATCCTCACGGTCAAGTCGGACGACGTGGTCGGCCGCGTGAAGACCTATGAAGCGATCGTCAAGGGAGACAACGTGCCGCCCGCCGGCGTGCCGGAATCGTTCAAGGTGCTCATCAAGGAACTCCAGTCCCTCGCGCTCGACATCAAGGTGCTCTCCGACACGAGAGAAGAAATTCTCATCGGCGAGGATGACGACGATGATGTGGTACCGATCGATATCAACATCGCCGGTCTTGAGGATACCCCCTCCTTCGCGCCGCTGGGCGACGAGGAGGATGACCTCGAGGACTTCGACGACTTTGAGGACTTTGAGGACGCGGAGGAAGAGCCGCTGGTCGCCGAAGGGGACGAAGAACCCGCGGACGACGAACTCAACGGTCTGGACGAAGACCTGAGCGAGCTTTCCGATACGCTGGATCTCGAAATCGACAAGGACATCGAGTAAACGCCAGTGAGGCAATGGATTGCCTCCATGGATGAAGTGAAACAAGAGCGGCAGCAAGGAGAGATAGACTGTGTTTGAATTGACGAATTTTGACGCGTTACAAATCGGGCTCGCATCGCCCGAAAAGATATTGGAATGGTCTCATGGCGAGGTCAAAAAACCGGAGACGATCAACTATCGCACGCTCAAGCCCGAAAAGGACGGCCTCTTCTGCGAGCGCATTTTCGGGCCGACCAAGGACTGGGAGTGCCATTGCGGACGCTACAAGCGCGGCAGGTATAAGGGCATCGTTTGCGAAAAGTGCGGCGTGGAGGTCACGCGCGCGAAGGTTCGTCGTGAGCGCATGGGCCACATCGAACTCGCCGTTCCGGTGAGCCATATCTGGTATTTCAAGGGTATCCCCTGCCGCATGAAGATGCTGCTGGACATGAGCCCGCGCTCGCTGGAGCAAGTGCTCTACTTTGGCGCATATGTGGTCATCGACCCCGGTCATACCGCGCTGCAGTATAAGCAGATTTTAACCGATAAGGAATATCGCGAAGCGCAGGAGCAGTATGGCTCCAAGGCGTTCCGCGCGGGCATGGGTGCCGAATCCATCCGCGAGCTGCTCACCCAGCTGGATCTGCCGAAGCTCGAAAAGGAACTTCGCGAAGAGATTGACAACGCCTCCGGCCAGAAACGCGCAAACGCAATCAAGCGCCTTGAGGTTGTGGAAGCGTTTATCCAGAGCGGCAACAAGCCCGAATGGATCATCCTCACGGTCATTCCGGTCATTCCGCCGGAAATCCGCCCGATGGTTCAGCTCGACGGCGGCCGCTTTGCAACGAGCGACCTCAACGACCTCTACCGCCGCGTGATCAACCGCAACAACCGCCTCAAGCGCCTGCTTGAGCTGCGCGCGCCGGACATTATCGTGCGCAACGAAAAGCGCATGCTGCAGGAAGCGGTAGACAGCCTCATCGATAACGGACGCCGCACCCGCCCGGTCACTGGCCCAGGCAATCGTCCGCTCAAGTCGCTCTCCGACATGCTGCGCGGTAAGCAGGGACGCTTCCGCCAGAACCTGTTGGGCAAGCGCGTAGACTATTCCGGCCGTAGCGTTATCGTCGTCGGCCCGGATCTCCAGATGTATCAGTGCGGTCTGCCTAAGGAGATGGCGTTGGAGCTGTTCAAGCCCTTCGTTATGAAAAAGCTCGTCAAGGGCGGCTTTGCGCAGAACGTTAAGGGCGCAAAGCGCATGGTGGAGCGCGTTGATCAGGCCGTTTGGGGTGTGCTCGAAGAGGTTATTAAGGATCATCCGGTGCTCTTAAACCGCGCGCCAACGCTGCACCGTCTCGGCATTCAGGCCTTTGAGCCGATCCTGGTAGAAGGACGCGCACTCAAGCTGCACCCGTTGGTCTGCACCGCTTACAACGCGGACTTCGACGGAGACCAGATGGCTGTTCACGTTCCGCTCTCGGTTGAGGCGCAGGCGGAAGCCCGCTTCCTCATGCTCGCGAGCAACAACATTCTAAAACCGCAGGATGGCCGCCCTGTCGTCTCCCCGACGCAGGATATGGTCATGGGCTGCTATTATCTGACCATGGTCCGCCCCGGCGCAAAGGGCGAGGGCAAGATTTTCCACTCGGAAGACGAAGCCATCATGGCTTACCAGACAGGCGAAATCGCGCTGCAAGCACGCGTCAAGATTCGCCTTGCGCGCGAATGGCACGGCGAGAAGCGCCGTCAGGTTGTGGACACCACGGTTGGTCGCGTGATCTTTAACAACGCCATTCCGCAGGATCTCGGCTTTGTGGATCGCAGCAAGGAGGAGAACCTCTTTGCGCTGGAAGTGGATAAACTGGTTGCCAAGAAGGACCTCGGCAACATTGTTGACAGCTGCTATCGCAAATATGGCCCGACGACTACCTCGCAGGTGCTCGACCGGATCAAGAAACTTGGCTTTACCTATTCTACGCGCGGCGGTATCACCGTCGGCTTCCAGGATATTCAGGTGCCTGCCGAGAAGAAGCAGATGATTGCCGAAGCGGAAGAGAAGGTTGTTCTCATTGACGATCTGTTCCGTCAGGGCATGCTCAGCAACGGCGAACGCAGAGAGCGCGTCATCAAGGTTTGGGAGCAGACCACAGACCAGGTCGCCAAAAAGTTGATGTCCTCGCTGGATGAGTTCAACCCGATCTACATGATGGCAAACTCCGGCGCGCGCGGCAGCACGGCTCAGATTCGTCAGCTCGCCGGCATGCGCGGCCTCATGGCCGACCCGAGCGGTCAGATCATTGAGGTTCCGATTCGCGCGAATTTCCGCGAAGGTCTCTCGGTTCTGGAGTTCTTCATCTCCTCGCACGGCGCGCGTAAAGGTCTTGCCGATACGGCGCTGCGTACGGCAGACTCCGGTTACTTAACCCGCCGTCTCGTCGATGTTTCGCAGGATGTCATCGTGCGCGAGGACGACTGCTACGCAGCCCGGGGCGAAGCGCCCAAGGGCATGGTTCTCACCGAGATCAAGGACGGCAACAAGCTCATTGAGCCGCTCAAGTCCCGCGTGGTCGGCCGCTATGCGGTTGAAGCGATCAAGCACCCCGAAACGGGTGAGGTGATTGTTGCGGCGGATGAGATGATCTCCTACGAACAGGCGGAGCGCATCGAAAAGGCCGGCATCAAGAGCACGCATTGCCGCTCGGTATTCACCTGCCGCGCGGAGCGCGGCGTCTGCGCCAAGTGCTACGGCGCAAACCTCGCCACCGGCGAACTCGTCAACATCGGCGAAGCGGTCGGCATCATCGCGGCACAGGCCATCGGTGAACCGGGCACGCAGCTGACGATGCGTACATTCCACACCGGCGGCGTTGCAAGCGCGGATGATATTACGCAAGGTCTCCCGCGCGTTGAGGAACTCTTTGAGGCGCGCAAGCCCAAGGGACTTGCCGTCATCAGCGAGATCAACGGCGTGATGCACATTGACGATAGCAAGAAGCGCCGCGAGGCGGTTGTTACCAATGAGGATGGGGAAGCCGAGAGCTATCTCATTCCGTTTGGCAGCAAGCTCAAGGTTGCGGATGGAGAAACGGTCGAGGCGGGCGACGAGCTCACCGAAGGCAGCGTGAATCCGCACGATATCCTCAAGATCAAGGGCGTCAAGGGCGTTCAGGCCTACCTGCTCAAGGAAGTGCAGAGCGTTTACCGTCTCCAGGGCGTTGAGATTTCCGATAAACACATCGAGGTCATCATCCGCCAGATGCTACGCAAGGTGCAGGTTGAGGAGAACGGCGACACAACGCTGCTGCCGGGCGAACTGGTTGACATCTTCCGCTTTGAGGAGGAGAACGAGCGCGTGATTCAGGCCGAAGGTCGTCCCGCGATTGCAAAGCGTAAGCTGTTGGGTATCACCAAGGCATCGCTTGCTACGGATTCCTTCCTCTCGGCTGCGTCCTTCCAGGAGACCACGCGCGTGCTGACCGAAGCAGCCATCAAGGGCAAGATTGATCCGCTCGTCGGCCTCAAGGAAAACGTCATCATCGGCAAGTTGATCCCCGCCGGTATTGGCTTAAGGCGCTATCGCAACGTCGTTGTAACCGAGAATAAATAATCGGCATCCGATCGACCGACAGGGTCGCCTCCGCTACCAGACCCGAAAGGAGCAGAGATGGAAAAACTGCCAGTAAACCCGGATTGCGAGCTTTCCGGCACGAAATACTGCGCGATGCTGAACATGCATACCTGCGCCGCCTGCACCGTTCGCGAGAGCGAAAACAAGGCGGAGATCAAGAGCGATCTTGATCTGTATGAGACACTCCTCCCCGAGGGCGGCATTACGCGGCTCTTTGAGGAGAGGGACTGCCAGTTCTGCAAAACGCCGGTCAAAGGAAAACGCCGCGGATACGCCATACTGGATATGGCGCATCCCGAGCCGCGCCGTGTGCAGAAGTGGCTCTTTGGCAAGCGCACCGCGCGCATTGGTACCATGATCCCCGTTCAGATGGGAATCTGCCCCAAATGCCGCTCGCGTTTTCTGCTGATGGAATATCTGCCCATGCTGCTGCCCGTCGTCGTTGGCATCGCCGCGCTGTTCATCTTCTCGATGGACGCGGTGAAAGGGCCGCTCGTGGACATCTCCATGTTCGCGCCGTTCGGCGGCTGGCTTGTCAGCGTGCTCATCGCCGCGCTGCTGGGCAAGCTCGTTACGGATGGGCTCGTCCGCGGTTGGAACAAGGAGATGGAGACCGACGTACTCAAACATCCCGTCATCGCAGAGATGGTGGAAAAGGGTTGGACCCCGATTACCGCCAAGAGCCGCACCAAACTGCTCTTTAGCAAGAGCCGGATGGCAAAGGGCCTCGGTACGGGGGACAGCGAAACGCCCGTTGTATAAAGCCGAATAAATCTGGTGCGCGTGTTCGTATACCGGCACTATATATAGGAAATGAACGCGACGCATAAGAAAGCGTTTGACAAGCGGGAGTATTGCTGATACAATACTGCGTTGGCGGTTCTTGTTGTTAAAAATTGCCGGATGTTGCGGCGATTTTTGCGGATTTTTACAAGAATCTGTGCGTAAAATTGACAAATCCCGAACAGAATTCGGGTATACTCGTCAGGCCGGATCGAAGGGTCGGGCAACCAAGGATACATTGTTCCCTACAGGGGTTGCAGGGAGCCGTAATAGAGATAGATAGATTGATTATCGAAGAACAAAGTTTAAGGAGATTGATTCATGCCGACCATTAACCAGTTGGTTCGTAAAGGCAGAGAGCAGGTGGAGTATAAATCCACGGCTCCTATTCTGAAGCAGTGCCCGCAGCGCCGCGGCGTTTGCACGGCGGTCCGTACGATGACCCCGAAAAAGCCGAACTCCGCGCTGCGTAAAATCGCGCGTATCCGTTTGACCGATGGTCTCGAGGGTACCGCATACATCCCCGGCATCGGCCACAACCTGCAGGAGCACTCCGTTGTGCTCATCCGCGGCGGCCGCGTGAAGGACCTCCCGGGCGTTCGTTACCACATTATCCGCGGCGCACTTGACACCGCGGGCGTTGCCAACCGCAAGCAGAGCCGCTCGCTCTACGGTGCGAAGAAGGCATCGAAGCAGAAGAAGAAGTAAGGGAGGGCCTAACAAATGCCAAGAAGAGGATTTATTCCCAAGCGTGAAGTGCTGGCTGACCCGATCTACAACAGCCTGGTCGTGACCAAGCTGATCAATCAGGTTATGCTTGACGGCAAGCGCGGCGTCGCCCAGAAGGCAGTTTATGACGCGTTTGATATCATCCGTGAAAAGACCGGCCGTGAACCGGGCGAAGTGTTTGAGCAGGCGATCAACAACATCATGCCTGTGCTCGAAGTGAAAGCCCGCCGCGTCGGTGGTGCCACCTATCAGGTCCCGATCGAGATCCGTGCAGAGCGTCGCCAGACGCTTGGCCTCCGCTGGCTCGTGTCGTATGCGCGTAAGCGCGGCGAGCGCACGATCAGCGCGCGCCTTGCCGGCGAAATCATGGATGGTGCCAACAGCCAGGGCAACGCCTTCAAAAAGAAGGAAGACACCCACAAGATGGCAGAGGCGAACAAAGCGTTCGCGCACTATCGCTGGTAAGCGGAACCTTCCGCATACTGCGGCAGGGCACACGATGGTATTGTCCCGGTTTAGAGCGGCGAAAGCGGCATGATCGCGGGAAGCAATTCAGGAGTCAACAGCCACGGGCCTGCGGTTCGGAGCAGTCAATCTGAACCGCAGACCCGCGCAATACTGTAAGGAACAAATTTTAACGAGTAAAGGGAAACGATTTTGCCTAGAGATACCTCACTTGAAAAGACCCGTAATATCGGGATCATGGCGCACATTGACGCCGGAAAAACCACGACGACCGAGCGAATCCTGTATTATACAGGCAAGATTCACAAGATCGGCGAGGTTCATGAAGGCGCGGCTTCCATGGACTATATGATTCAGGAGCAGGAGCGCGGCATTACGATTACGTCCGCTGCGACCACCGCATACTGGAGAACGCACCGCATCAACATCATTGACACGCCAGGCCACGTGGACTTCACCGTTGAAGTCGAGCGTTCGCTTCGCGTACTGGATGGCGCGGTTGCTGTTTTCTGCGCGAAGGGCGGCGTTGAGCCGCAGTCTGAAACCGTTTGGCGTCAGGCGAGAAAGTACGGCGTGCCGTGCATTGCCTATGTCAACAAGATGGACATCACCGGCGCGAACTTTGAAAACGTTTGCAAAATGATGCGTGAGCGCCTTGGTGCAAACGCTCTGCCTATTCAGTTGCCGATCGGCTCGGAGGGGGATTTCCGCGGCATCATCGACCTTGTGGCGATGAAGGCGGAGGTTTACTACAACGACGACGGCACCGATGTGCGCGAGGAAGAGATTCCCGCGGAGATGCTCCCCAAGGTGAAGGAACAGCGCGCATTGCTGCTGGATTCCATCATTGAGGAAGACGAAGGCCTGATGGAGCGCTATTTTGGCGGTGAGTGGTTTACGGCAGAGGAATTGATTCCCGTTATCCGTAAAGCAACCCTATCCGGTCGTGTTGTGCCCGTTACCTGCGGCACATCCTACCGCAACAAGGGCGTGCAGCCCCTGCTCAATGCGATTGTCGACTATCTGCCGAGCCCGTTGGATATCGAACCCGCCAAGGGAACAGATAAAAACGGCGAAGGCGAAATCGTTGTGGAACCGCGCGACGACGGCCCGTTTGCGGCGCTGGCGTTCAAGATTCTCTCCGATCCATTTGTCGGCAAGCTTTCGTTCATCCGCGTCTACGGCGGAACGCTCAAGAGCGGTTCCTATGTGTACAACGCGAGCAAGAACAAGCGTGAGCGCGTTGGCCGCATCATGATGATGCATGCCGACACCCGCACCGAGATCGAAGAAGCACACGCGGGCGACATCGTAGCACTCGTCGGCATGAAGGACACCGGAACGGGCGACACCCTCTGCGTGGAGAGCAATCAGATTCTCCTCGAGAGCATGGAGTTCCCGGATCCCGTTATCCAGGTTGCCATTGAGCCCAAGACAAAAGCCGGCCAGGAAAAGATGGGCCTGGCGCTTGTCAAACTGGCGGAGGAAGACCCGACCTTCCGTACCTATACGGACGGAGACACAGGGCAAACCATCATCGCAGGCATGGGCGAGCTGCATCTGGAGATCATCGTTGACCGCCTGATCCGCGAATTTCATGTGGAAGCGCGCGTGGGTAACCCTCAGGTTTCCTACAAAGAGAGCATCAAAGCGCCCGTTAAGGCCGAGATGCGTTATGTCCGCCAGAGCGGTGGTCGCGGTCAGTATGGTCATGTTGTGATCGAGCTGGCGCCGCGTGAACCGGGTGCGGGCTACGAGTTTGTCGACAAGATCGTCGGCGGTGTGATTCCGCGTGAATACATTCCCGCCGTTGACAAGGGCATGCGCGAAGCGCTCAAGAGCGGCAAGCTCGGCGGATACGAGGTTGTGGACGTTCAGGCGACGCTGCTCGACGGCTCCTATCACGAGGTTGACTCCTCTGAAATGGCGTTTACCATCGCGGGCTCTATGGCCGTGAAGGAAGCGCTGGAAAAGGGTCAGTGCGCGCTGCTTGAGCCGATGATGAAGGTTGAAGTACAGGTCCCCGAGGATTATCTCGGCGACGTGATGGGCAACATCACGGCGCGCCGCGGCAAGCTTAGCGCAATGGAGACGCGCGATACCATTCAGGTGATCAACGCGCTCGTTCCGCTCTCGGAGATGTTTGGCTACGCGACCGACCTTCGCAGCCGTACGCAGGGACGTGGTACCTTTACGATGCAGTTTGCGCATTATGAAGAAGTGCCCAAGTCCATTGCAGAGACGGTTGTCGGCAAAAAGGACTATCGCCTCTAAGAGACAATTTCATTGCCGGATGGCAATCAAAACCAATATTATCGTTTTTGTAACGATGGAAAAAGAAAAGAGGAAAGTTTTATGGCAAAGGCAAAATTCGAACGCACGAAGCCGCACGTAAACATCGGCACGATCGGTCACGTAGACCACGGCAAGACGACGCTGACAGCGGCGATCACGATGGCGCTGGCGCAGGTAAACGGCGCGA
>JAEWYV010000229.1 GCA_023458615.1 Bacillota bacterium | reverse complement strand
AGAAAGAACTCGTCAATCTCGTTTGCCCAGTCGCCCTTCACAATCATGTGATGATTGCTGATTGGCCCGCGCGCAAAGTAATCTACGCCGTCGAGCATCTTAAGCCGCATCTGCGTGCGGCAGAGGTCGGCGCGATTCGGGCACTCCAGCAACTCCGCTCTACCGGCGTAGTGCCGCGAGAGATCGTCGTTGCACTTAAAGACCGTCACCTTTCCAAGCGAAACATCGCCCGCAACTGCAACGCCGATGCCAGACTCAAAGTGCGTCGTCAGCCGATAGCGATCCGGCATGTCGATGGGCAGCGTGCAGTGCGCGAATATGATCTCACTCGTCTCCGCATCCATACAGCTCGGGTTCGCCATAAACGAGGACTGCCCCGTGATCGCGTTGAGAATCACCATGCTAGCCAGGCTCTTTGTATCCCCCTCGCAAGCCGCGGGAATCCCCTCGGCGTTGAGAATGGCAAGCGCAAGGCAGCCTGTTGTGTGAATCAAACCGAGCAGTTCAAAGCAGCGCACCGTGACCGCCTGTAGATTGTATCTTTCAATCACACGGCAGGTGGCCCCATATACATTTAGCGCTTTCTCGATCTCGTCTGCCGCATACCCCTGCGATTTGAGCTCCCGCGTTAAGTCATTCTCAATATAGCCGCCCTTATGATACTCCTGCACCAGTTCGTCCAGCGGAATATCGATAATCTCCATGCCGCTTGCGGCCTTGAGCTTCGCCGTATCCGCCTCGCTCGCGATTAGGCCGGAGGGCTTACCAATTGCGCCAAGTCGCATACCGTTGATCTTCTGCTTTGCCTTGGCAACGCGCAGCAGCACGTTCAGACGCTTTGCGATGCTCTCGACGGTGCCGTGTAAGATCTCACCCTGCTCATTCTGATCATCCAGATACCCCATAATCTCCATCGCCGCCGCAAGGGAGTTGTATGCAGGCGTTGTCAGAAGGACATATGGCGGTTTTGCCGCATGATACGAAGCCATGAAGCCCATTTCTGCACCGCCAGACGCGATGAAAAACACGGGTAATGGCTGAGCGGCCACCTCTTCCAGTGAACCGTTTTCCACACGCATGCCAAGCGCATTGCTGAGTTGCTTTATAAAATCATCGCTGTAATGCGGAATATTTGCATCGTTACAGTCCACAGGACCCATGAGGAAGTATACTTTGAGTGTTTCCATCGTTCGCTCCCCTTTTATCTGGAATTATTTTCTCATTCAGCGCGCTGCGTCCGCCTTGATGAGCGCGCGCAGGGCGTCAACCGCGATGGTGATCGTCTGCTCCATGCTCTGGAATGACATCACCGCGCCCGCACGGCACTTGCGAATGGAGGAAATCACAAACAAAGCCGCGGTTTCCATCTCGGAAGCCATGACATTTCCGCCGCGCCACGCCTGCCAGCGCTCTTTTAGATGCGGCCCGTTCGGGAGTCCGTCCGGATCAATCTGGCCGTAGAAGGAGTCCTTGCACTGGGCAATTCCTTCCTTATAGTAATACCCGCGCGCGGCTGCCGCGTCGGCTAATGCGCCAACGATGTGGCGATTCGCAATGGCCGGATATTCAATCGGAATATAGTGCAGCGTGGTGCCCTCGTCCCGAACCGAGCCGGTAACGATAATGCCCTGCAACGCTTCGTCCATCGATTCATCGCAAACGCGTCCCGCGGTACCAATGCGGATGAAGGTGTCCGCGCCGCAGTGAATCAACTCCTCCAGCGCAATCGCCGTCGAGGGGCAGCCCATGCCCGTTGAGGTCACCGAGACGGGTACGCCATCCAGCGTGCCAGTCCAGGTCTTATGCTCGCGATTATGCGCAACCAGCACGGGATGATCAAACCGCTGCGCGATGAGATCCGTACGGAACGGATCGCCCGGCAGGAGAACATAGCGTCCAACATCGCCCTTGTTGCAGCAAATATGGTAGTGCTGCCCTTTTTCGTTTAAACTATCCGCGCAATTCATTGTCCCTCTCCTTTGCTCGCTTGTTGATATGCCTCGGTAATCAATGCTACCGCTTCGTCCATCTGCGTTACATTGCTGGACAGCCCCAACGTATGGCAAATCCGGCTCACATAGGGTTGTTTAAGCATAGCTTCATCCAGAACAGGCAGGTTCCAGAATACCTCCTTCGGCGTGCCATCCAAAATGACCTTCTTGTTCGACATGACAATGACGCGGGAAAAGTTATCCGCAACGAACACCATATCGTGTGAGATGGTAATGAGCGTCTTTCCTTTTCCGCTGAGTTCGCAGAGGATGCGGGAAAGGCGACGGTTACCATCGTAATCCTGTCCTGCTGTTGGTTCGTCAAATATCATGACATCGCAATCCATTGCAATAATCGCCGCAATGGTCACAAATTTTCGCACTGAAAGCGGCAGATTATACGGGTTTTCTTCGCGGTAGCGCTTCATGCCCGTAATCTTAAGTGCATAGTCTACCAGCTCTTTTATCTTCTCCTCCGGCAACTTCATCATGCGCGGGCCAAACTCGACCTCCGCCAGTACTGTGGAGTGAAAGATCTGGTCATCCGGGTTCTGAAAGACATAACCGACCGTTCGGGAAACCTGCGCTGTGGTCTGCCCCTTTGTGCTCTTTCCGTTGATGACGACATCGCCACCCGTCGGATAATGCAGCGCATTAAACAGCTTGACGGTCGTGGTCTTGCCCGCGCCGTTCTGGCCGACAATTGCGACATTCTCCCCTTTTTCAATGGACATCGATACGCCGTCAACGGCAAGATAACCGCCCGGATAGGCAAAACTGACGTCTTTTAGTTCAATATAAGCCATAGGTCATTTGCCCCCTTTCTGAATCGCTCTGCCGATGACCTCAATCGCCTGTGCTTCGGTAATCGGGATATAGTCCAGCGGGACACCCTGCTTCATGAGCTTATCCCCCAGAATTGCAAACTGCGGCAACTGCACGCCTTGCTCTTCCAGCGACAGATCAGACAGAATAGTCTGCTTATCGCCAAAACGAATCATCTCGCCACCCTTGAACACGATGATCTCATCCGCAAACTCCGCAAGCAGGTCAACCTTGTGCTCAACAAGCACGACGGTCTTCTTCTTCTGTTTGAGCATCTCGATGATCTCAAATACACTCTCGGTTCCCTCCGGATCGAGCTGCGAGGTTGGCTCGTCGATGACGAAGATGCCAGGATTTAACGCGAGTACGGAAGCAAGTGCCAGTCTCTGCTGCTGTCCGCCGGAGATTTCGAATGGATTCTTCATCGCGAGCGACTCAATCTTCGTCAGCCGCATGACCTCTACTACGCGATCTTCAATCTCGCACACTGGAACACCGAAATTTTCAAGGCCAAACGCGATCTCCTCGAAGACCGTGTCCTTCACGCCGCTGATCTGATTAAACGGGTTTTGAAACGCAAACCCGATGCGAAGCGCCAGCTCGCCTGCGCCGTAATCGCACGTGGACTTTCCATCAATGAGTACTTGCCCCTGGAGCTCACCCTGATAAAAACTCGGCGCGAATCCGCGAATCAGAGCACAAAGTGTGGTCTTACCCGAGCCGTTTGCGCCGATTACGCCGTAAAACTTTCCTTCCTCAATCTTAAGATTGAGGTTTTTTATGGCGGGCCGCGCGGTCAACGGATAGTTATATGTCACATTGACCAGTTCAATTACCGTACCCATAGCAGCACCTTCCAAACCACGACGCCGACCGCAAGCGCAATCATAAGACCAAGCGCCAACGCTTCGTGTCCGTTTTTCTCCACTTCAAAAATTCTTGTTTTCTGGCAGGTTGTGTCAAACCCCTTGGATTCCAGCGTGAGCACGCGCTCCTCCGTATTGGTTACGGCGCTGAGCACCAGCGGAACAATCGAGGGGAAGAACGCCCGCATACGGACAAACACATTACCCTCTGTCTCAACGCCGCGCGCGCGCTGCGCATTCATAATGGTCTTGCTGTTCTTGCCCAGCACCTCGATCATCTGCAAGGAGGACATGAACACGTAGGTCGATTTATAATGTAACCCGCTTTTTTCCAGCGCACGGGATAGCTCCTTATTTTCCGTTGTTTGAAAGAGCCAAACGAAGATGCCTGCAACGTTGAGCACGTTCATGGAGAGTTCGATGCCGTTTTGCAGGCCATACTCATAGATTGTGGGCGCAATCAAAAACGGCTTGTCCGTAATATGCCAGCGAACAAGCTCCACGATCGGATGCCCCTCCCCGGCGGTACGAACCAAAAACATCTGGAGTACCAGAATCATCCCTGCGATGATTAGTACCTTGGAAATCGCCTTCCAGAATTTCGCAAGCGATACCCCGCTTAAGATGGTCAGCGCGGGTACGATGAGAAACCAGGCGAACAAAAGATAGGCATAGCCATCAAACCGGATGCTGGCGATCACCGCCGACATCACGGAATAGATCAGCACCATCCAGAGCTTGGTGGTGGGATACAGTGACGCAATCGGATTGGTCTTTTTTACCTGTATCTGTTCAATATACATATTGTTGTATTAACTCCCGGTCAGAATCATTCAGGCGGACGCAAACGAGCCGTCTGCGCCCGCCATGTTTAGAACTGCGATTGGATTCGTAAAACGGAGATGCTTATTTGTCCTCGTCTTCTTCCGCTTCGGCTTCTGCCTTTGCATTCGCCGCCGTTGCGAGGGCTTTCTTGGAGATGTAGAATTCTCCGCAGCTGTACTTAACCAGCGTGCGCATCGGGATGACCTTGATGATGAGCCAGCAAATGACATAGGAAATGATGCGATCGAGCACGGTGAAGACCATCTCAACGCTGATAACAGACTTCCAGATGCTCTGGCCGGATGCCATCAGGGTTGCGGTGAGCAGGGACGTGCCGCCGCCGGTGATACCGCCGAACACGAGAACAACGATCGGAGCCGCAACAATAATAGAAGCAAGCGCCATGAGAACCATGGAGATGATCCACTTCCACCATTTGCTGAACATGTTTCCTCTGGAGAGAAAACCGGTGACGAGACCGACGACCACGTTGACGGGAATAAAGTAGAAGTTGACCGGGTTTGCGATGCCCGTGACGACGTTCGTCAGAGCGCCGGCGACTGCGCCAACCCAAGGACCGGCGAGCATACCGGCGAGGATCGTGCCAATCGTGTCGAGGTAGAACGGGAGTTTCAGCAGGGACGCCAGCTGTCCGCCGACGAAGTTAATTGCGACTGCAATCGGGATCAGCAGCAACGCAACCATGCTGAAGTCTTTTTTCAGGGAATACTTCTTCTTGAGTTCCATTTGTTGTTGTACCTCCATCCTTTTTTATATGCAACATGATGCCTCATGTTGAATACCGTGCTGAAAGGGGATTCGATCCGGGTAGGTAATGAAGGGCAGGTGTTCAAACGGCTTCGAGCGATAAAGGAAGCGTCAAATCATCTGTTCTTGATGGATTCTTTTTTGATCCGCACGGGACATCAACGCCATAATGACAGCCGCAGCAAAGCTTAGCCCGGCAATCATAAAGTAGAGATCGCGCGGTTCACCGATGGTGAGGAAATGGCTGATGGCAGGCTGAAAGATCATGCCGCCGACGCCGGAGGAAAACACAACCAGAGAGAACGATGCCGCAGAAAATTCCTGAAAGCGCTGTCCCGCAAGGAAAGCAATGCTGCCATAGACCGGTGCAAACGCAATTCCAACCAATACGACAGCTGCGATTTTTAAAGCAGCGCCGGGCAAAAGCGTCAGCAGCAGACAGCCAAGCGCCGCAAGGGCAAAGTAGTACGGCATGACGAATGCCGGCGTACGCACGAGACTGCCAAGCAAACGCCCGAAGATACTGGCAAACCAATAGGCCGAAAGCGCGAATGCGCCATAGGCGCCGATGCCCTGCCCCGTAAAATAACTGCCAATCCAATAGGTAACAGCGGTTTCGGAACCAACGAATATGATCATGACCAGCATATAGAGCAGCATATAGGGTTTTCTCAACAGGGAAAAAATCGCGGTCCCCTGCTTTTCCTGTGCATCCGGATGCGGGTCGCCAATGCCGCGCGAGAGCAGCCAATAGAGCGCAAATCCAGCGTAGCAAATGGAGATGACCGCATATGCGGGACGAAACTGTGTTTTACCCAGCACCAACGAAAGCAAAACCGGCGTAATGACCGCGCCAACGCTGAACACGGCTTGAGTTAAGTTAAGAGATCGATTTGCGTTTTCACCGTTGTGTTCGGAGACCAGCGACATGGCGCAGCTTTCATACCCCGCGCTACCGATGCCGTAGACAAGAAATCCTAAGGTCACCATCCAAATGCTATTAGAGAGCGTGACAATCAATGCGCCAAGAGCGACGATCCCCGCGGTCACAATCGCCGCAAAACGCTTGCCGCGCTTCTGTGCAAGTTCACCAAAAAAGAGCACCGCGATCACGCACCCAAGGTATAATGCGCTGATCATGTTGCCCATCTGTGTTTGGCTCGCATGAAGCGAAGCCGCTATGTTGTTTACGAGGTTTTGATTGGCCGCAAAAAAGCAGCCCATTAAGGCAAAGATTAGAATGGAATCACGATTGAAATGTCTCTTTTTTCGCAACGCACGTAGTATTAACTCCAAGTTCAGGTTAAATTCATGTTAGCATCGGGTTTTTGCAAAATCAATATGCAACTTGACTTTATTCTAACCGTTATAAACAGTGATAAACGACGTTGCGTTTATCGAATGAGTGTGCTAACCTCTGAATCATCAATTCTTCGGGAGTGTATCAAATGAATCGTCAAAAGATCATCATCGATACGGACTGCGGTTCGGATGACGCGATGGCAATTGCCATGGCGCTGCGCGACGAGCGCTATGAAGTGTTGTTTTTGAGCGCTTGCTCAGGAAATGTCTGCGCCGATCAGGCGGTGACCAATACGCTGACCACCATCGAGTA
>JAEWYV010000228.1 GCA_023458615.1 Bacillota bacterium | reverse complement strand
ATGAGCCGCAAGTTCGATGACGTGATCAACTATTTGGATGCGGGTGATGCTGCTGAGCTTGCCGTTCCTTCGCTGGATCATTTTCTGCCGCTTCTTTATGTGCTTGGCGCAAGTGACGAAACGGATCAAATCAGCGTATTCAATCAAGATTGCATGCTATCGTCGCTCAGCATGACGAGCTACTTATTTAACGGAAACCTTTGGCAACCGAAAACAACCTGAAAGGAGACATTAAAATGATTCGAGATATTGTAAAAGAAGTGCGCGGGCAGCGCGCTGTAGATGGCGCAGGTGTTTCGCTTGTTCGCGTTCTTGGCAATCGCGATGTGTACGATTTTGATCCGTTTCTGATGCTAGACTCGTTTGACTCCACGGATCCGCGCGATTATACGGCTGGATTCCCATGGCATCCGCATCGTGGCATTGAGACCGTTACCTATTTGATCAACGGTAAAATTGAACACATGGACAGTCTTGGCAACTCCGGCACCATTGATTCCGGCGAGAGTCAATGGATGACGGCGGGCAGTGGCATCATGCATCAGGAGATGCCCATGGCGTCGGATCGCATGCTTGGATTTCAGCTTTGGCTAAATCTGCCGAAGAAGGATAAAATGACAACACCTGCTTATCTGAGTATCACGCAGGAGATGATCCCTGTAGTTGCATCGGGCAAGTCAACTGTTCGTGTGCTCAGCGGTAACTTTGGAGATGTTGCAGGCACCGCGCCACGGCATATACCAGCCAGTATCTTGGATGTTTCCGTGCCAAAGGGTGAGCGTATTGTTTTGCCGACCAAGCCGGAGGATAATGTATTCGCCTTTTGTATTCTTGGGGATGCCATTATCAGCGCACAGCTGATTGCTGAAAAGACGGCGGTACTCTTTGGCGCCGGGGATAGTGTGAGCATAGAAGCGACACCGGAGAAAGACCTACGCTTCATCCTGTTCTCGGCAAAAGCGCTGCATGAACCTGTTGTCTGGGGCGGCCCTATCGTGATGAATACGAGAGAAGAACTGGAGCTTGCATTTGCGGAACTCAGGAACGGTACGTTTCAAAAAACAAAGCCGATTCTCTGATGATCGCAACTGAAAAAGCAGAAGAAGGTATGACATGGAACAAAAACGGATTGTCGCAATTGTCGGCTCACTCAGAAAAGAATCCTATAATCTCCAGCTCGCACAAAAAGCACAGGAAATTGTAGGTGAACGCGCGACATTTGACATCATTGATTACGCGGATGTGCCTTTTATGAATCAGGATTTCGAATATCCTGCACCTGATGCAGTTCGACGCGTTCGAGACGCCATTAAGGCGGCTGATGGTGTATGGATTTTTACGCCGGAATATAACCACTCCTATCCAGGCGTATTGAAGAATCTGATTGACTGGCTCTCAAGGCCAATCAGCAAGGAGGAGCGGCAGGTTTTCTCGCGTAAACCCATTGCGATCAGTGGGACTTCTACGGGAATGGGCGCTACTCTCACCGCGCAGGATCTACTTGTGATGCTTTTGAGCATGCTCAACGCCAATGTGATGAATTTTCCGCGGTTGACCATACCGAATATCGGGCAACAAACCGACGAGAGCGGCAAGCTCTCCCTCACCGCCAGCTTGCCCTACTTGGAAAAGCAGGCGGACGCTTTTTTGAAATTCCTTCATTCATAGAAATAAATACTCTGTTGTCATAAAACAGCCGCTCTTCCAGCCTTCAGGTAAGAGCGGTTGTTTGTTATGCTCTTCTATTCACCTTCTATTTCCGCGTCTACGACTTTACAAATATGCATTTCACGAATACTATAGGAATACAGGAGTTCAAAACAGTGAGGATTGGCAGATAAGGCACGCAGAAACAGAAATATTAGAAATTCAACATAGTGAGACTTGGCAGATAAGACACGCAAAAACAGGAATATCAGAAATTCAAAAAGTGAGAATTGGCAGATAGAACATGCAAAAAAAAGAACAGAAGATTCGCATTTTAAAGGATGGCCCTTATCTCGTTTCAGGCGGAATACCGTTATCGGAAAAGATCATTGTTCCGCATGGAGATGGATATATTTATGAAGAAGGAAGGCCGCTGCCTCAGCGGGAGACCTATCTTCTCTGTCGTTGCGGAAAGACCAAAACGCCCCCTTTTTGTGACGGTGCTCATATAGCCGCTGGATTTGACGGAACAGAAACCGCCTGCAAACAGAGCTACAATGTTCGCGCTGCGCGTATCGTTGGTACGGGTATTGACCTTCTGGACGATGGGCGTTGTGCCTTTGCGCGCTTCTGTCACCGTGATAGCGGGGATGCCTGGGAACTCTGCGAGGATTCCGAGAGCAAGTTTCGCCATGACGAAGCCGTCATTGCCGCCAACGAGTGCCCTGCGGGACGACTCACAGCGCTAGAAAAAGATGGAACGGTGCATGAACCCGAGTATGAACCCGGTATCGAGATATTACAGGATCCGGAAGAAAAGGTAAGCGCGGGCATTTTCGTTAAGGGTGGGATTCCGATTGAATCGGCGGATGGCACGTTGTATGAGCTTCGTAACCGCGTTGTCCTCTGCCGCTGCGGCATGTCTGGGAATAAGCCGTTTTGCGATTCCGCACATGTTTCGGAGGAGTATGTTGATCGCTAAGTAAAGCCACGAACCACAAGGTAATATTCGAATAAGGAGCCAAATAGATGAAAATCGCTCTACTAGTCATCGATATTCAGCAGGCATTGATCGACGAACACCCCGCCCGAATGGATGAATTTCTGATGAATGTGCATATGCTGATTAGCGCCGCACACCAAGGCAATACGGAGATCGTTTATGTTCGCCATGATGGTGGAGAAGGCGATGAACTTGCGTATGGTTCGCCCGGTTGGGAGCTGGAACGTTCTTTGTTGCCACGCGTGGACGAACGCATCTTTGACAAGCGATTCCGGAGTGCGTTTTTACAGACCGGATTGCACGAGTATTTGCAGGAGAAGCAGATTTCTCGTCTGATCATCTGTGGAATGCAGACGGAATACTGTGTCGGAACAACCGCAATCGTCGCCTTTGAATTGGGATATGAGGTGGTGATTCCGTCCGGCGCAACAACCACCTATTCTAACCCCTTCCTTTCCGGCGATAAACTGATCAACTATTATGAGCGAATGATCTGGACGCCCCCTCTGGTAAGTGTAATTTCGATGGAGCAAGCATTGCAGCAACTGAATTTGTAAATGCAGTTTTACTCCTGTTTCAAAAAAAGCGCTTACCGCGCTTTTTTTGATCTTAGCTGGAAGTTTCATGAAGAGTGAATGCCGATTGACAGTTCTCTGCGACAACCAATATAATACGCAAT